>JAYTXO010000123.1:0-7746 GCA_043742905.1 Microbacteriaceae bacterium
AGGCAGTCAGGCTGAGCAACTCCCAAGAATCATACTTCCTCGAACAGCGCACCGGAGGCGGCACGGCTGATGCCGAGGTGGTCCCAGGCCCGCCGAGTCGCGACCCGGCCGCGCGGCGTGCGCGTCAGCATCCCGATCCTGACCAGGAACGGCTCGACGACCGATTCAATCGTCTCTGGTTCCTCGCCGACCGAGACAGCAAGGGTATTGAGGCCGACCGGTCCGCCGCCGAAACGGGTGACGATCATCTCGAGCACCGCGCGGTCGAGCCGGTCCAGACCGATTGGGTCGACGTCATAGAGCTCGAGAGCGGCGTTCACGGCCGCCATTCCGGCTCCCCCGCCTCGCACAACTGCGTAGTCGCGCACCCGCCGCAGGAGCCGGTTGGCGATGCGCGGTGTTCCCCTGCTGCGCGATGCGATCTCGAGGCGAGCATCCGCCGGGATATCGAGCTCGAGCAGCCGCGCGGCGCGTGCCAGCACTTGCTCGAGCTCGATGTCGTCGTAGAACTCGAGGTTGGCGGTGAATCCGAAGCGATCACGCAGCGGGTTCGGCAACAGCCCGGATCGGGTTGTCGCACCGACCAGGGTGAAAGGCGCCAGATCGAGCGGAATACTGGTGGCGCCCGCTCCCTTCCCGACCATGATGTCGATCCGGAAGTCCTCCATCGCGAGGTAAAGCATTTCCTCGGCGGAGCGCGCCATGCGATGGATCTCATCGATGAAGAGCACTTCGCCGGGCACCAGGCTCGAGAGCAGGGCCGCCAAGTCGCCGGCGTGCTGGATCGCGGGTCCACTCGACATCCGCAGGGGTCGGTTCGACTCGAAGGCGACGATCATCGCGAGCGTGGTCTTGCCCAGCCCGGGCGGGCCGGCCAGCAGAATGTGATCCGGGGTCCGGTTCTGGAGAGCCGCAGCATCCAGAAGCAACTGCAGTTGACCGCGCACTTTAGACTGACCCACGAACTCGGCCAGAGAGCGCGGGCGGAGGGCACCCTCGAAGGCGAGCTCGGTCTCGGACTCGGGGGTGGGCTTGATCACGAGGTCGATGGGATCGATCGCGTCGCTCACGAACTCGCGCCTGTCCGCTGCGGACCGAGCCGAGCCAGCGCGAGCCGGAGCAGAGCCTGCACGGAGCCACGTTCCTCGGTGCTGGCCTCACCACGAGCTCCCTCGACGGCCTGCGCAGCGATCCGGTCATTCCAGCCGAGGCCGACGAGTGCGCCGATGACGCTGCTGGTCACTGTGCCCAGCACGCCATCGCTGGTCGTGCCGGCCGAGGCTGGTCCGGCCGGTGTGATCACCTTTCCAGCCAGCGAAACGGTGATGAGCTTGGCGGTCTTCGGTCCGATTCCCGACACCTTGCGGAACGGCGCGTCGTCTTCGGCGCCCACCGCGTGCGCGATCTGCGTCGGCGTCAGGGTCGCCAGAACGCCGAGCGCGGATTTCGGCCCAACGCCGGAGACGCCGCGGAGCAGATCGAACGCCGTCAGCTCGTCAGGCGTCGCGAAGCCGAACAGGCTGAGGTCGTCTTCGCGCACGACCAACGCGGTGAACAGCATCGCCTCCTGCCCGATTCGCAGGCTGAGACCGTGTTGCGGGGTCACCTGGATGCCGAGCCCGACGCCACCAACCTCGATTACTGCGACCGTGCCAGACACCATGAGCACTGTCCCTCGGACCGAGGCGATCATCGCGCGCGCACCGCCCTACGTTCGGCCTCGCGCCAAGCGCGCAGAGCGGGCGTTTCGGAACGACCGGATGCAGCACCTGCAACCCCGACGTCGGTGCGCCAGGCGTGACAGATCGCCAAAGCGAGTGCGTCCGCAGCATCCGCTGGCCTCGGAATCGCCGCTAACCCCAGCACGCGCGCCACCATCGTGCCGACCTGCGCTTTCTCGGCAGCACCGTATCCAGTGATCGCCGCCTTCACTTCGCTGGGGGTGTGTAGGCCGACCACGAGACCGAACTCGGCACCCAGTGCGAGCGCGATTCCGCTTGCTTGGGCGGTCCCCATCACCGTGCGGAGGTTGTGCTGCGCGAACACACGCTCGACGGCCATGGCCGTCGGCCGGTGCTCTTCTAGTGCGAGGCGGATACCGTGGGAGACCGCAAGCAGTCGCTGCTCGAGCGCCATTGCTGGCGGCGTCTGGATAACGCCGACGTAAACGAGGGTGGCACGCCGGTCGGCGGCGACATCCACGATGCCGATACCGCAGCGGGTCAGCCCCGGGTCGACACCGAGTACACGCATGCCCATGACCTTACTGGGGACATTCGCACATGTGTTCGAACCGCACACGCGTGTCGCCGGGCTATTCGTCGTCGTCGTCGAGCTGCGCCTGCACCTCGGCTGGCACCTCGTAGTTGCTGAAGATGTTCTGCACGTCGTCGCTCTCCTCGAGCGCATCGATGAGCTTGAAAACCTTGCGGGCGGTCTCGATGTCAACCTCGACGTGCAGGTTCGGCACGAACTCCGCCTCGGCCGAGTCGTAGTCGATGCCGGCGTCCACCAGGGCACTGCGAGCTGCAACGAGCTGCGACGGATCGGTGATCACTTCGAAGCCGCCACCATGGTCAGCCACCTCTTCGGCACCGGCATCCAGGACGGCCATCAGGATGTCGTCCTCGGTAACCGCGTCGGTTTTGGTGATCGAGATAACGCCCTTGCGGCTGAAGTTGTACGCCACGCTGCCCGGGTCGGCCATCGTGCCGCCGTTGCGGTTCATCAGCGTGCGGACTTCGGCGGCCGCGCGGTTCTTGTTGTCGGTCAGGCACTCGATCAGGAGGGCGACGCCGTTGGGGCCATAGCCCTCGTAGATGATCGTCTGGTAATCGACCGACTCGCCGCTCAGCCCGGCACCACGTTTGACGGCACGGTCGATGTTGTCGTTGGGGACCGAAGTCTTCTTGGCCTTCTGAATGGCATCGACGAGCGTCGGATTGCCCGACAGATCAGCCCCCCCCATCTTGGCGGCGACTTCGATGTTCTTGATCAGCTTCGCGAACGACTTCGCGCGCCGACCATCTATGACGGCCTTCTTGTGTTTTGTCGTTGCCCACTTGGAATGACCGCTCACGGTGCCCCTTCTCCCTGTGACAGAATCTGCCCATTCTAGCCAGCGCCCGCGATCCGCTCCCCCGGATAGGCTCATCGGGTGGTTTCGCGCTGGTTCCGGATCTCGTTCGCGGAGAACGCGCTGCGCCGTTTCGCCGCCGAGCGCGGCATATCGCCAGACAGCCTGCACGCTCCGGATGCCGTGGCGCTGTCGATAGCGTTCTACCGGTCCATGCGAGCCCAGCACGCCCTGATCGGTAACGAGGGCGACGGGCTGCTTTGGCAGTGGGGGCCGGATGCCGATGCCGAACGCTTCACGATCGACCTAACCCGCCAACTCGTGCGCGAGGACGCCGACCCGATCACCCAGCTTTGTCTGACGCTTTGCTACCGCTGGACTCCCGTCCGACGGCTCCTCGGCCGCGGCCACGCCTGGTGTTTTGCTCCGACGGCGGCCGAAGCGTTCGGGCGCGATATCCGTGCCTCGTCCGCGTATCGCGCCATCGCATCGGCTTCCCCCGTGAGTGTGACGATTCGCACCGAGGTCCTCTGACCCTCGCTTGCCCTTCGGCCGGACCGTTGATGTCGCGAAATGCAGGAGCCGTCGTGACAGAAGTGCACTGCTGAGGCCTCCCTGCCACTCCAGCCCCATCCACTCCAGCAGTTCGGAAACGGCGCGGCGTGCGGCGGTGAAACTCGCAACACCGCTGTTTGGGACGAAGTTACGCCCCGGCGCGCACCGTGTCGAGGAACCGCGCGTGGAAGCGGTGGTCATCGGTCATCTCGGGGTGGAACGAGGTACCGAGCAGGTTGCCCTGTTCCACGGCCACCACACGGCCGTCGGGCATCGTTGCGAGCGCGTGAGCGCGTGGTCCGACGGTCTCAACCACTGGAGCGCGGATGAACACAGCGTGCACCGCAGGCTCGCCGAGTTCGGGGATCACGAGGTCGGTCTCGAAAGAGTCCAGCTGGTTGCCGAACGCGTTCCGGCGTACCGCGATATCGAATCCGCCGAGGCTCTGTTGGCCGTGGATAGCATCCAGAACCGTGTTGGCGAGCATGATCAGGCCGGCGCAGGTCCCGTAGACCGGCATCCCTGACGCGATCCGTGCCTTCAGTGGTTCGGCAAGGCCGAAGAGCCGACTCAGCTTGTCCATCACACTCGACTCGCCGCCCGGGATGACCAGACCGTCAATCGCATCGAGTTCGCTTTCACGGCGCACCGGAATCGCATCCGCGCCGAGCCCACGCAACACCGTCAAATGCTCACGAAAGTCGCCCTGCAGGGCGAGCACACCGACCTGCGGCCGGGCGGAACCGCGCGGGCCGCTACCAGCCACGATCGGCGAGGCGGTGCGGTGCGGGGATGTCAGCGACGTTGATGCCTACCATCGCCTCGCCGAGTCCGCGAGACGCCGCCGCGACGACTGATGGGTCATCGAAGAAGGTGGTGGCCTTCACGATCGCCGCCGCGCGCGCCTCGGGATTGCCCGACTTGAACACGCCGGAGCCCACGAAGACTCCGTCCGCACCGAGCTGCATCATGAGCGCAGCGTCGGCCGGGGTGGCCACGCCACCGGCGGTGAAGAGTACGACGGGCAGCCTGCCACTCGACGCGATCTCCGCCACCAAATCGTACGGCGCCTGGAGTTCTTTGGCGGCGACGTAAAGCTCCTCTTTCGACCTCGACTTGAGCGCGTTGATTTCGCCGAGAATGGTGCGGATGTGCTTGGTCGCCTCCGAGACGTCGCCGGTGCCGGCCTCGCCCTTGGAACGGATCATCGCGGCACCCTCGGTGATGCGCCGCAGCGCTTCGCCCAGGTTGGTGGCCCCGCAGACGAACGGCACTGTGAATGGCCACTTGTCGATGTGGTTTACGTAGTCGGCGGGCGACAGCACTTCGGACTCGTCGATGAAATCGACGCCGAGAGACTGCAGAACCTGCGCCTCGACGAAGTGGCCGATGCGAGCCTTCGCCATCACCGGGATGGACACCTCGGCGATGATCGAGTCGATGAGGTCGGGGTCGCTCATGCGCGCGACGCCACCCTGGGCGCGGATATCGGCCGGCACACGCTCCAGCGCCATGACGGCGACGGCTCCGGCGTCTTCGGCGATACGGGCCTGTGCGGCGGTGACGACATCCATGATGACGCCTCCTTTGAGCATTTCCGCCAGTCCGCGCTTCACGCGGCTCGTGCCCAGGTCTGCGGTGGTGCTGCTGTCGCTCATACCCCTGATCATACTTTCCGGATGTGGGTGCTTGCTGTGGCCACCTGCGGATGCGTGGCCCCGTGCAAGACGTTCAAGCAGGCCAGGCCGCCGCGACCTCGTCGCGCACTTCGCCCAGCAGTCGTGGTACCGCTTTGGTCTGGGCAATGATCGGGAAGAAGTTAGCGTCGGCCGCCCATCTGGGCACCACGTGTTGGTGCAGGTGCGCCGAGATACCGGCGCCCGCGATCGCGCCCTGATTCATCCCGATGTTGTAGCCATCCGCGTGGGAGGTTGCCGTCAGCACTCGCATGGCCGTCTGCGTCAACCTAGCGATCTCGGCCACCTCCGCGTCGGTCGACTGGTCGTACATCGCGACATGGCGATACGGCACGACCAGCAGATGACCGCTGTTGTAGGGAAACAGGTTGAGCAGCACGTAGGCCGACTCGCCCCGGTGCACGATCAGCGCCTGCTCGTCGCTCAGGGTCGGCGCCGTACAGAACACGCACTCGTCGCCAGACTCCGCGGTGCCCTTCTCGATGTAGGCGATGCGGTGGGGGGTCCACAGGCGCGCGAAGCCGTCAGGCACTGCGGCGAAGTTGCGGCTCGATTCGACCTCGCTATCGGGGTAGTCAGTCCCGTCGTAATCTCGCACTGTTAGACCTGTGCCTTGGTTGCGATCGCGTCTTCGATTCGCCGGATAGCCTCGTCGCGGGCGAGCCCGTTCTCCTGGGTTCCGTCGCGGAAGCGAAAGCTGACCGTGCCGGCAGCACGGTCCTGCTCCCCCGCGATCAGCATGAAGGGGACCTTGGACTGGGTGTGCGTGCGGATCTTCTTCTGCATCCGATCGGCGCTGCTGTCGAGCTGGGCGCGCACGCCGTCAGACTTCAGCGCGGCGATGATCTCGCCCAGGTAACTCTCGTACTCCTCGGCAACCGGAATGCCTACTACCTGCACCGGCGACAGCCAGACCGGGAACGCTCCGGCATAGTGCTCGAGAAGGATCGCGAAGAAGCGCTCGATCGACCCGAGCAACGCGCGATGGATCATCACCGGCTGCTGCAAAGTTCCGTCGCTCGCGGCGTACTTGAGTTCGAAGAGCTCCGGCTGGTTGAAGTCGAGCTGCACGGTTGAGAGCTGCCAGGTGCGGCCGATCGCGTCGCGGGCCTGCACCGAGATCTTCGGCCCGTAGAACGCGGCACCGCCCGGATCGGCGACCAGCTCGAGGCCGGACTCCACAGCGACCTGACGCAGAGTCTCCGTCGCCGCTTCCCACAGCTCATCGCTGCCGACGGACTTCTCGGGGTCGCGGGTGGACAGCTCAAGGTAGAAGTCGGTGAGCCCGTAACCGCGCAGCGTCTCGAGCACGAACTCAAGTTGGCTGGCGATCTCGCCCTTCACCTGTTCGGGCGTCACATAGATGTGGGCGTCGTCCTGGGTCAGGCCGCGCACCCTGGTGAGCCCGGCGAGGACGCCGCTCTTCTCGTAGCGGTAGACGGTCCCAAACTCGGCGAGGCGCAGCGGTAGCTCGCGATAGCTGCGTCCGCGGGCGCGGAAGATCAGGTTGTGCATCGGACAGTTCATGGGCTTCAGGTAATAGTCCTGGCCCTGTTTGGTGACGTTACCCTCGGCATCCACTTCCTCGTCCAGGTGCATCGGGGGAAACATCCCCTCCTTGTACCAGGTGAGGTGCTGGCTGATCTCGTAAAGGTGCCCTTTGGTGATGTGCGGAGTGTTGACCAGTTCGTAGTCGTAGGCAATCAGCCGCTGCCGCATGTAGTTCTCGATCTCGGCCCGGATGATGCCCCCTTTGGGGTGGAACACCGCCAGCCCCGATCCGATCTCCTCGGGGAACGAGAAGAGGTCGAGTTCGGCACCGAGCTTGCGGTGGTCGCGCTTGGCGGCTTCCTCGAGACGAGACTGGTACGCGCGCAGTTCGTCCTTGGTTGGCCACGCGGTGCCGTAGATGCGCTGCAGCTGCTTGTTCTTCTCCGAGCCCCGCCAGTACGCGGCTGCGACGCGCATCAGCGCGTATCCGCCCCGGATCGGCTGCGTACTCGGTAGGTGCGGGCCGCGGCACAGATCTTTCCAAATCACCTCGCCGGATGCCGGGTCGACGTTGTCGTAGATGGTCAGCTCGGCGCCGCCCACCTCGACGCTCTCGCCCGCCTCGAACTGCGCTGTGCCGGTGATCGAGCCGGTCGAGACCTGCGCCTTGAGTCCGATCAACTCGAGCTTGTACGGCTCATTCGCGAGCTCGGCGCGTGCTTCGTCTTCGGTCACCGCCCGGCGCACGAAGCGCTGGCCGGACTTGATGATGCGCTCCATCTCTTTCTCGATGGCTTTCAGGTCATCGAGCGTGAACGGGGTCTCCACATCGAAGTCGTAGTAAAAGCCGTCGGTGACCGGCGGACCGATGCCGAGCCTGGCATCCGGATTGATCGCCTGCACGGCCTGCGCCATGACGTGGGTGGC
>JAYTXO010000124.1:0-2645 GCA_043742905.1 Microbacteriaceae bacterium
CCGACCGCGTCGATCAGTCCCTGCGTGATGACCGCGTACAGCAACGTGGTGTCGCTGCCGACGCGCGAGACGAGGTCGCCGGTACGACGCTGGTCGAACTCGGCAATCGGGAGGCGCAGCATCCTCTGCACCAGTTGGCGTCGTGCCGAGAGCACCACGCTGGTGCCTGTGCGCTGCAGCAGGTAGTGCTGGATGCCGCTGACGATCGCCGACACGATCACGAGCGCGACGAGCAGCCAGACCAGGGGGCCGAGGCCCTTCCCTTTTTGTACGAAGCCGATCACCTGGCTCACCAGCAGTGGCTGGACGAGGCTGGTAGCGGCGCCGACCAGGCTCAGGGCGACGACGACGATCAGGATGCCGCGGTGCTCCGTGAGGTACGGCAACAGTTGTCGGAAACTCGCGCGCGGTCCGTCGTCGGCGGGACGGCGGCCGAACAGGCCGCGGCGGGATTCGGGGGTGGCGCTGGCGGAGCTCATGGTTCCACGGTAGTTCGCGCACGGTGCCCCGTCGTACTCCCGGCGGATGCTGCCGAAGAACGGTCCGCCCCGTCAGCTGTCTCGCATAGGGTCGAAGGGTGCCAATGCCCGTGATCGAAGCCCGCGACCTACGTAAGACCTATAAGGAAGTGGCCGCCGTCGACGGTCTCTCCTTCGAGGTGGCACCGGGGGAATCTTTCGGGTTGCTCGGTCCCAACGGCGCCGGCAAGTCGACGACGATGCGCATGGTTGGGGCCGTGTCCACTCGCAGCGGCGGCGATTTGCGCATCCTGGGGCTCGATCCCGACGCGAACGGCCCCGAGATCCGCTCTCAACTCGGCGTCGTGCCGCAGCAGGACAATCTGGATAGCGAGCTTCGGGTGCGCGAGAACCTGCTTGTCTACGGGCGCTACTTCGGCATCCCGCGGGCGCAAATCGCGAAGCGTGCAGACGAGTTGCTTGAGTTCGCGCAACTCACCGAGCGCGCCAAGTCGAAGGTCGACGAGCTGTCCGGCGGGATGAAGCGGCGTCTGACAATCGCGCGTGCCCTGATCAATGACCCGCGCATTCTGCTGCTCGACGAGCCGACGACCGGGCTCGATCCGCAGGCTCGTCACATCCTCTGGGACCGGCTGTTCCGGCTCAAAGAACAGGGCACAACGCTTCTGCTCACCACGCACTACATGGACGAAGCCGAGCAACTCTGCGACCGGCTGGTCGTGGTCGACAAGGGGCAGATCATGGCTGAGGGTGCGCCGTCGGCGCTCATCCAGAAGTACTCGACGCGCGAGGTGGTTGAGTTGCGGTTCGGCTCCGAGAAGAATGCTGGCGCCGCAGTCACCCTGGTTGGGATTGGGGAGCGCATCGAGGTGCTCCCGGACCGCATCCTGATCTACACGGATGCCGGCGAGGCTGCGCTCGAGGCTGTGACCGCCCGCGGACTTGAACCGGTCACGAGCCTGGTTCGACGCTCCTCCCTCGAGGATGTCTTCCTGCGCCTCACCGGCCGGAGCCTGATCGAATGACTGCCACCACGTCAGCAAGCCCCACGGTGAGCTCGCCCGTTTCGGTCAGCGCAACTCGTTCGCGTCGCTTTGGCAGCTGGTACGTCGCCGAGCACAACCTGCGTCGGGTCAGAGGTTACGGTGGCACGATTCTGGCGACCGCGTTTGGGACCCCGGTGCTCTACATGGTCGCGTTCGGGGTCGGGCTTGCCAGCCTGATCACGGCGAACCTCGGCAACCACGCGATCAACGGGGTGAGCTATCTCACATTCGTCGCGCCGGCGTTGCTCTGCGCGGCGGGGATCGCGGTCGCGTCCGAGGAGTTCACCTACACGATCATGATGGGGTTCAAATGGAACCCCATTTATTTCGGCATGAACGCGGCGCCCCTGAGCGGCCGCCAGATCATTAACGGCGTGGTGATCTTCGTCACCATTCGCATGGTCGCGACCACAACGATCTACTTCGTCATCACCTCGCTGTTCGGGGCCGTCCCCCTGGTGAGCACCGGCTGGCTTTCAGTGCCGATCGCGGTCCTGACCGGGCTCGCCTTTGGCATGCCGCTCATGGCATACAGTACGACCCTCATTGAGGATCGCGGCCAGTTCGCCCTGGTCCTGCGTTTCATCGTGCTGCCGATGACCCTGTTCAGCGGCACGATGTTCCCCCTCTCTCAGCTGCCAGAGTGGCTGCGCTGGATCGCCTGGATCTCTCCGCTCTGGCACGGTGCTGAGGTGGCGCGCGTGGTCTCCTACGGTGCGGTGGTCGCGCCCTCGCTGGTCGTCGCGCACCTTGTGGTGCTCGTGATCCTTGCCGCTGTCGGGTGGGTGCTCGCCGTCCGAAGTGCAACGCGGAGGCTCAACAAATGACTGCGCTCTCGAACCGTCCACCCGATGACGTGTACCTCCGGCGCGAGGGAGGCGTGCGCTCGTTGTACGCCGGCAACTCGCGTTCGGTCATTTACCGCGGGCTACTCGCGACCAAGAGTTCGAACTACCTGGTCGTGCTCTCCGGTTTCTTCGAGCCGGTCTTCTACCTGCTCTCTCTCGGTATCGGGCTGGGCAGATTCATCGGCACCGTCCAGGATGCCAACGGTCATCCGATCCCCTATGCCGCCTTCATCGCTCCTGCGTTGCTGGCAGTGTCCGCGATGAACGGCGCG
>JAYTXO010000125.1:0-6727 GCA_043742905.1 Microbacteriaceae bacterium
GAGCATCGGCAGCCCAGCGGCCGGCTGGTGACCGCCGCCGAGGTCGCGAGTTCGATTCGGTTTCTCGCCAGCCCGGAGCAACGTGCGACGACGGGAACGATCCTGGCTGTCGACGGCGGGATGGCCGGGCTGCGGATGCCGTCGACTTAGTTCCCAGCGCGCGCACGGTGCGCTCTCGGATATACGATGTAGGAAAGTGTGTTGCGATTTCTGGCTGGACGTGAAGGGGAGCGAGTCGATGGCACGAGATGCGGCCCACCGCGGGGCGGCGGCTCCGCGACGACTTGTTCTGGCTGACGGAACGTACGACGCCGTCAAAGCGATGATTCTCGATCACGAGATCTCGCCAGGCGAGCATGTCGGGATTGATGAACTCTCGCGCGACCTCTCCGTCTCGCAAACACCCGTGCGCGAGGCACTTGCCCGGTTGGAGTCAGACGGACTCGTCACCAAGATTCCGTTGCGCGGCTACGAGGCTACCAACCTTCTCTCCGTCCAGCAGTTCGACGAGCTGTTCCAGTTCCGCTCCCTCATCGAGCCGTGGGCGGCCTCAACGGCGTCACGCCGAAGCACCCGTCGTGACATCGAGGCGCTCCAGGCAGAGCTCGAACGCGCCGAGCACATCGAACGCTCGACCAGCGCCTCCATCTATCCAGAGTTCGTCGAGCACGACACCCGATTTCACGCGCTGGTCGCCCGCGCCTCTGGCAATTCGTGGGTCGAGGAGTCGTTCATCAGGACGCACTGCCACATGCACCTGTTCCGCGTCTACAAGGCGTCGCTCAGCGACGAGGGTGCCGAGGGCGTGTTCGTGCGCAACATGTTCGCGGAGTACTACGAGAGTGGCAGGCGACCGCTGGCCTTGTCCGAGCACGAAGAGATCGTCGCCGCGATCACGAACGGTGCAGGGGACGACTCACGCGAGCTGATGTTGCGCCACATCGAGTCGTCGCGGCAGCGCTTTATCCCCGCGGTCGAGGCCCTCAACGCGACGTCCTGACCGCGCGGCATCGGCACCTCAGTCGGACCGGCGCGGCCGAATGATCGGGGGCCAGTCGGCCGTTCGCGACCACGGGGTCTCGTATCTGGGCTGGTTGACGTAGCGCTCCATCGACACCTGAATACTCGCCCCCGCGCCCGGCCCCAGCTCCACCTCGAGCCACCGGCCGCCGATGGGTACGGCGACCGCACCCTCCACGGAAACCTCGCCAAAACGATGCTCGCCGAACGACCCCGCCTGCACGACAACGGACCGCGGCGCGCGGGGGTCGAGGTTGACCAGCTCGAGCTCGACCGAGTCTGCCCCGATGGCGGTCACCTGGGCTGCGACATCCGGGGGCAGCCCAGGTCGGGTCGTCGCCGGGTCGTAGTACCGAACGGTCGCGTGCTGCAGCCCTCCGTGCGACAGGTGCATCGGAGCGCCCCACATCAGCTGCACCAGTGACTCGAAATAGACCGGGTTGAACTCCTGCCAGATGTGAATCGCATACCCGTCGATCTGCAGGTCGGGCGCGTCGGTGTACCCGTCAATGTGATGCAGTGTCGCAAAGCCCGCGGGATCGCCGTCGCTCGACCGCATCCGCCGGAGCTGCTGCTCGATCAGCGCGACGTTCGCCTCGAGTGCGCGCTCAGGAAATCCTGGATTGTCACCCGTGATGTACGAGTACCAGGCGGGCGTGTTCACGTTAAAGTGCTTCGCCGAGAGCGGGACGATCGGATACCGCACCCCCGACCAGTCCGCTCCCCGCCTCACGCGCTCAACCCGCTCGCGATCCTCGTCGGCCAGGCTCCGCGCCCACAGGTGGATCGGGTGCAAGGGGTTCTGCGCCCGATAGTCGGTCCACCCGGCGTCGAAGTGCTTGTGCGGAACGACGAACGACTCGCCCTCCTCGCGGCCAAGGGCGAAGTTCACGTCGAGCTGCTGGCGCGCGAGGGCGAGGTGGGAAGGATCGCCCGTGAGCAGCAGCGCGTTGACACCCGCGTTGAGCGTTGGCTCGATGATGGTCATGAAGCCGTGTGGCCACCGCCAACCGTAGTGACCACCCCACCACTTGCCATCGAGATACTCGCCGACGTCGCCAGACAGGCCTACGTTATCTGGCAGGATGCCGTGGTTGGCATCCGCGCGCGCCTTCCATCGAGCGATGTACTCGACGACCCAGCGGCGGAGCGACTCGTCGCCGGAGTACATGAAGGCGTGCGCCATCTGCCCGGTCGCGTTCATATTGAGGGGAACGTCGCCGCGCGTGGTGCGCTCGTTCATCTTTTCGATGATCTCGGCAAACACTGCGTCGTCGTTCCACGGTGTCGTCGAGCCCGCGAACGGGACCGTGCTGAGATCCTCGAAGGGCGGGTGGTACCCGTCGAGCACCCCGCGGTGCGTTCCGAGGTCCTCGGCCGTGACCACCAGGCGCGGACCTCGGCTGCCCGACTGCGGGGCCCTGATGACGCCGAGCTTCGGGTCGTAGTTGGGGGCGAGCGGGTCCTCCCCGGTGTACATCCGGGCGAAGCGGTCCGCCCGCTGCCGATCGACGATCGAATCGGGCTTGGTCAGGCCGAAGAAGTAGTGGAAGAGGTTGGCCTCGCCGTGGTGCATCCAGTCGTAGTACCCGTCGAACTCGCGCTCGATCTGGCCGTACTGGGTCCACTGCCAGGTGATGGCGTCCCACATCTTGCGGGCGAGCTCGTAGACGGACTCGTCGCCGCTGATCGCATAAAAGAGCGCGAGGTACTGGAACGCCTCGTATGGATCGTCGGACCCGTCCATCCCCGGCCACTCGTCCCGCCAGATCAGGGTGCCATCGTCGCGAGTGTACCGCGCGACGAACTCGGGGGCTGCCGCCGAAAGCATCTTCATGATCTTCCGCTGCAGCAGGGCCCAGCGGGGAGCCGCCAGCTCTTGATCGATCTGTACGCGCGGGAGTGCGTCATTCATCTTGGGTTTACCGCCCGTCAGATATCGCCATTGATTCGCCAGTGATCATAGATCATATACGATCACTCTCACCAGCCGCCTAGCTCCCGCGGCGTACACTTGTAAGACAATCTGGCGCGACGAGGATCGGTGTGACGACGCAACTCTGGACGAGGTCGCTCCCCGAGGCGGTCTACGAGGCCCTCCGTGAGCGGATCCTCAGTGCGCAGATTGAACCGGGCGCTCTGGTAACCGAGACGGCGATCGCGCTCGAGCACGGGGTCGCTCGTCCGACAGCGAAGGCCGCACTTGAGCGCCTCGTGAGCGAGGGGCTGCTTTCGCGCCGCGCGCATCAGGCGGCTCGTGTTCCCGAGTTGGGTCGCGAGGACATCATCGACCTCTTCGCCAACCGAGCGACCGTCGAGGTCGCCGCGATCGCCGCGTTGGCGCAGCAGGGCACCATCCCAGCCGGCGCCCTGGCCGCACATCGCGAGCTGCGCGAGCGCGCCCGCTCCGATGCCTCGTTCGCCCAGGAGGACATCGCCTTTCATCGCGAACTCGTGGCTGGCCAGCCCAGTCCGCGACTCGCGCGGATGCATTCCCTTCTCATGGGTGAGATCGAGCTTTGCATCGGGCAAGTGCAGGCCCACAACCTGCTGACGGCGCGCGGAGTGGCGAGCCAGCACCAGGGGATCCTCGACGCGGTCACCGCCGGAGACTCCGCCGCCGCCGAACGACTCACCCGCGAGCACATCGCGGGGACCCGCGAGCGCCTGCTCGCTCATTTCGATTCCAGCCACGATTAACAGCAACACCCACCGAAAGAGACCGACGAACATGGTGCAGCGTCAGATGCCGAACCCACGCGAACTGCTGGAGTTGATGCAGTTCAAGAAGCCGAACTTCAACGCGAAGGAGCGGAGACTGCAGTCCGCTCTGACAATCGCCGATCTGCGGACCATCGCAAAGCGTCGGACCCCGAAGGCGGCGTTCGACTACACAGATGGCGCCGCCGAGCAGGAGATCTCACTCGCCCGAGCCCGCCAGGCCTTCGAGGACATCGAGTTCAGCCCGTCGATCCTGCGGGGGATGGCCGACGTCGACACCTCGTCGACCGTCCTGGGCGGGCCGATGGCGTTGCCGTTCGCGATCGCGCCGACCGGCTTCACACGTCTGATGCAGACCGAGGGCGAGACCGCCGGAGCCGGAGCCGCTGCCGCTGCGGGCATTCCGTTTACCCTGTCGACCCTCGGCACGACCTCCATCGAGGACGTCAAGCGGGCCAACCCGACCGGCCGCAACTGGTTCCAGCTATACGTCATGCGTGATCGCGAGATCTCCTACGAACTCACTCGGCGGGCCGCGGCAGCGGGCTTCGACACCCTGCACTTCACCGTCGATACGCCGGTGGCTGGCGCCAGACTGCGCGACAAGCGCAACGGCTTCTCGATCCCGCCGCAGCTCACCCTGGGAACGATCGTCAACGCGATCCCGCGTCCGTGGTGGTGGTTCGACTTCCTGACGACGCCAGGGCTGGAGTTCGCTTCGCTGTCGACGACCGGCGGCACCGTTGGTGAACTTCTCGACGCCGCGATGGACCCGACGATCTCCTTCGCCGACCTCGACATCATCCGCGGCATCTGGCCCGGCAAGATCGTGATCAAGGGCGTGCAGAACGTGCAGGATGCCGCCAAGCTCGCCTCCCTCGGCGTCGACGGGATCGTGCTCTCCAACCACGGCGGCCGGCAGCTCGACCGGGCGCCGATTCCGTTCCACCTGCTCCCCGAGGTGGCACGGGAGGTCGGTGGCGATCTTGAGATCGGCGTGGACACCGGCATCATGTCAGGCGCAGATATCGTGGCATCCATCGCGCTCGGCGCCAACTTCACAATGATCGGCAGGGCATACCTCTACGGGCTCATGGCTGGCGGACGGGCCGGCGTCGACCGCACCATCGCAATCCTTCGGGACGAGATCGTGCGCACCATGAAGTTGCTCGGGGTCGCATCCCTAGACGAGCTCACTCCTGGCCATGTCACGCAGCTCGAGCGCCTCGTCCCGCGCGCCAGGCAGGCGGCCGATGCGGCTCCGAAGCCGCGAGTCGTGGCGAAGCGGCCGACGGCCAGTCTGGTGAGGAAGAGTTCCTAAAAACGTCTCGCGGCGGGGCTGTGGTTGTCCTCGCCGCGAGTACACCTTCGCCTGGCGCTGCTGCTAGAGTTGCGCCTCGGCGGCGAGCCAGGCGCCCGCGATCAGCGAGCTGCCGAGCGGTGTCGGGTGCACCCCGTCGGCGGCGATGGCCGCGTTGCCGCCGTTCTGCGCGGCCGCCTCGCTGAGGATCGACTGCAACGGAACGAACGCCGCGCCGTAGTCGGCGGCCAACTGCGCGACGATCGCTCGCTTGGCATCCAGGTCCTCGGCGCCCCAGCGCTTCTGCTCGCCCGTGACCGGCACGACGAAGGGCTCCATCAGGATCAGGCGAGGCGCGCACCGCTCCTGCGCCGCATCGAGCAGCGCTCGGTACGTCACCGCGAAGGACTCGGCGCTGGTCGGATCGCCGCTGTCGTAACGCCGCCAGGTGTCGTTGATCCCGACGTAGATCGACAGCAAATCGGGCTCGTGCGCGAGAGCGTCCGGCTCCCAGCGGGCACGGAGGTCGACCGCACGATCGCCGCTGATCCCGGTGTTGATGATCGCACGAGCGTCGCCACGCTCGGCGAGCTCCTTGCTGACCAGACGGACGTAACCGTGACCAAGGTGACCGTCCACATCCTCGCGCCGGCCCGCATCCGTGAGGCTGTCGCCGATGAAGACGATGGTGTTCGACATGCGTCCAGCCTAGGGACATCAAGCCACCAGAATGGGGTCATGACCGATCACATCATCGTGCTTCCCGGCGGCGGCTACGAGATGCACGCCCCCGACGAGGCGGCACCCGTCGCCGAGTGGCTGCAGGGGCTCGGGATCGCGGCAAGCACCTTCCGCTATCCGGTGCTGACGGCGCATCCCGGCCCGCTCGAGGCGATCCGGGCCGAGGTAGCCAGAGTGCGCGCCGCCGGTGCGAGGCGGATCGGGTTGCTCGGCTTCTCGGCTGGCGGGCACGCGGCCGGTCACGCCGCTCTGGCTCCGGATGCCGCCCCCGAGGAACGGGTCGACATCGCGATCCTCTGCTATCCCGTCGTCTCGATGGAGCTGGAGACTCACGCGGGATCCCGCCTCAACCTGCTCGGCGCGGAGGCGAGCCACGAAGTGCGCGCGGCCACCTCGCTCGACCGACTGGTCACGGCATCCGCCCCGCCCTTTTTCGTCTGGCACACCGCCGAGGACGAGCTCGTTCCGGTCGAACACAGCTACCTGCTCGGGTCCGCTCTTGCCGCGGCAGGAATCCCGCATGCCCTGCACGTGTTCTCGCGAGGCGAGCACGGCCTGGCACTCGCCCTCGGGCGCGGAGAAGCCGAACACTGGACAACACTGTGCGCGGCCTGGCTGCGCGAGGAGGGATGGATCGCGTGAGCGACCTGAACGACTTCAAAGACTTGAACGACAAAATGATTGCGGAGTTCCGCGAGGGAAACGGCACGGCCGGACGATTCGGACGCGGGCTCGTGCTGATGCACACCCGCGGCGCCAAGTCTGGCGAGGAGCGGTTGACCCCGGTCGCCGGATTCCGCAACGAGACCGGATGGTTGGTCATCGCCTCGGCGGCCGGGTCGACGAAGCATCCCGCCTGGTACCACAACCTGGTCACCCACCCCGAGTTCGAGATCGAGGCTGCGGCGGAGGGTGACGGCATCGAGACCACAGAAGTCACTGCGG
>JAYTXO010000126.1:0-6942 GCA_043742905.1 Microbacteriaceae bacterium
ACAGGCAGGCCACGCGCCGGTCTTCGCCCTGCGAGCGCAGCACCGGTTCGGTGGCGCGGCAGGCGTCCGCCGCCTGCTGGCAACGCAACGCGAAGCGGCAGCCCGGCGATCGATGCAGTAATCGATGGCATGAAGCGAGCCGAGGCCGGTGGCGGGGAATGCGGCGGCATCGTCCGGCGTTGCGTTCCGGTCGGCCCGGCACCCGGTCGGTGCCGGCCAGTGGTACACCCGCCATCGCCGCGGCTTCCACCTGGAGCGCGACCGGGTCTTCGCGCTCCAGGTGGTGCACGTGCTGCTTGCCACAGGCGCGGGCCAGCGTGGTGAGTTCCATGGTCAGGGTCTTCAAGTAGTTCTTCAGGTGGCGCGCACTGTCGTTGCTGACCGACTTTGACCACCCGTGCCGGCTGAACAATGACCAGGGACGAAAGGCCGCAATGAGCGCGGCTCTTTGTGAATAAGTGTAGGTCTTGTCGTCTTTGTCGATCTCCTCGATGCAGGGTTTGGTTGCGCGTGGGAGGGCGCGAAGGGCGTACCCCGTAGCGGCTTCCCACGCGAGGCGGCCGACCAGATGTCGTCCGGTGCAGCCTCCGGTTTGTTTGCCTTGCGAGCCTGCTCGCGAGCCCCAATGCGCTTCTTCGCCACGACCGTGCTGTGCAGGAAGCGGTAGCTCTCGTTGCCGGTCTCGACGATGTGGCACTGGTGCGTGAGCCGGTCCAGTAAAGCCGTCGTCATCTTCGCGTCGCCGAACACGCTCGACCACTCGGCGAAGTCCAGGTTGGTCGTGATCATCACGCTGGTGTGCTCGTAGAGGCGGCTCAGCAGATGGAAGAGCAGCGCCCCGCCGGCCTGGCTGAACGGCAGGTAGCCGAATTCGTCGAGGATCACGAGGTCCACGCGAAGCAAGCTGAGCGCGATGCGCCCGGCCTTGCCTTGCGCCTTCTCCTGCTCGAGCGCGTTGACCCGGTCTACTGTCCAGTAGAACCGTACCCTCTCGAAGTCGAAGCCGGCGAGGTCCCGGTGCACCGGGAACCGGGCAGCGTGCATCTGATGGCTCACCGAGCGCATCGCCCGGTCGGCGCCCTCGGCCTGGAGCAGGTGCCCGACGAGCCAGCGCGAGCTGTCCAGGCCGGCACTGCTTCCTTGCTCGACCAGACCCACCATCGATGACGACGGCCAGCAGGTTCATGACTGCTGGCCGTTTGCCTTGTTGCAGTTCTCTTCGTGCGGGATTGCCGTGTTCGGCCTGTCATCCGTCGCCTGGGGGATGCGCGTCTGCGCGATGGCCCGTATCGTGACGCCATGCAGTTCCCCGACTCCACCTTCGCGGCGCTCGACATCCGGGTCGACGAGCCGCGCAGCTTCGGCAGCTTGCTGATGCTGGCTCTGGTGCTGACGCTCGCTGCCGTCGGCACCGGGCTCATCGTCGGCAGCGTCTAGGCACCGACACCAGTCGTCGAGCAACCGCCGGGTGCGGCCCCGGCTTCCCTAGAATGGCGGTTTCCGCTTTGTCGGCCGGGTCCGGCCTCGACTCCATCCCATGATCCTCGTCACCGGGGGCGCCGGCTTCATCGGCTCGAACTTCGTCCTCGACTGGCTCGAAGCGGTCGGCGAACCGGTCGTCAATCTCGACGCGCTCACCTACGCCGGCAACCGCGAGAGCCTCGCTTCGCTCGATGGCGACGCCCGCCACGCTTTCGTGCAGGGCGACATCGGCGACCGCGCACTGCTTGACCGCCTGTTCGCGGAGTACCGGCCGCGCGCGGTGGTGCACTTCGCCGCCGAGAGCCACGTCGACCGCAGCATCCACGGCCCGGGCGCGTTCATCAAGACCAACGTCGAAGGCACGTTCGCGCTGCTCGAAGCCACGCGCGCGCACTGGTCGGCGCTCGGCGCCGACGAAAAGACCGCGTTCCGCTTCCATCATGTGTCGACCGACGAGGTCTACGGCTCGCTGAGCAAGACCGACCCGCCGTTCACGGAGACCCATACCTACGAGCCGAACAGCCCGTATTCGGCGAGCAAGGCCGCCAGCGACCACCTCGTGCGCGCCTGGCACCACACCTACGGCCTGCCGGTCGTCACCACCAACTGCTCGAACAACTACGGGCCCTATCACTTCCCCGAAAAGTTGATCCCGCTGATGATCGTCAACGCGCTCGCCGGCAAACCGCTGCCGGTGTACGGCGACGGCCAGCAGGTGCGCGACTGGCTCTACGTCAAGGACCATTGCAGCGCCATTCGCGAAGTGCTGGCGCGCGGCCGGCTCGGCGAGACCTACAACATCGGCGGCTGGAACGAGAAGCCGAACATCGAGATCGTGCAGACGGTGTGCGCACTGCTCGACGAGATGAAGCCCGACCCGGCCGGCAGCTACGGCCGGCTCGTAACCTACGTGACCGACCGGCCCGGCCACGACCGCCGCTACGCCATCGACGCGCGCAAGATCGAGCGCGAGCTCGGCTGGAAGCCGGCCGAGACCTTCGCCACCGGCATCCGCAAGACGGTGCGCTGGTACCTCGATCACGCCGACTGGGTGGCGCGCGTGCAGAGCGGCGCCTACCGCGACTGGGTCAACACGAACTACTCGGGGCGGGAGGCGCCGTGAAGATCCTGCTGCTCGGCAAGAACGGGCAGGTCGGCTGGGAGCTGCAGCGCTCGCTGGCGCTGCTGGGCGAGGTGGTCGCTCTCGATTTCGACAGCCCCGGGCCGCTCCGGGCCGACTTCTCGGTGCCGGAGTCGCTCGCGGCGACGGTGCAGGCGGTGGCGCCGCAGATCATCGTCAACGCTGCGGCGCACACCGCCGTCGACCGGTGCGAAAGCGAGCCCGAGCGGGCGAGGGCGCTCAACGGCGAGGCGCCGGCGGTGCTGGCACGTGCAGCGAGCCAGCACGGCGCGACGCTCGTTCACTACAGCACCGACTACGTCTTCGACGGCGGCGGCTCGGCACCCTGGCGCGAAGACGACGCCACCGGCCCGCTCAGCGTCTACGGGGCCACCAAGCTCGCCGGCGAAGAGGCCATCCGCGCCAGCGGCTGCGCCCACCTCATCCTGCGCACGAGCTGGGTCCATTCCTCGCGCGGCGGCAACTTCGCCCGCACCATGCTCAAGCTCGGCAGCGAGCGTGACGCGCTCTCGGTCGTGGCCGACCAGACCGGCGCGCCGACGAGCGCCGAGCTCCTCGCCGACACTGCGACAACGATGCTGCGCCGGCTCCGGCATGCGCCCGGGCTGGCAGGCACGTACCACGTCGCCGCCGCCGGCGAGTGCAGCTGGTACGACTACGCCCAGCATGTCTTCGCCTACGCGCGCGCCCACGGCCGGGCCTTGAAGGTGACGCCGAAATCAGTCTCGCCGATCGCCTCCTCGGCCTACCCGACGCCGGCTGCGCGGCCGGCCAACTCGCGCCTCGACACCGCCAGAGCCCGCGCCGCCTTCGACCTCGTCTTTCCCGCGTGGGAGACCGGCGTGGAACGCAGCGTCGCCGAAATGCTCGACCAGAAATGACCACGATGACCACCGCCACCGCCACCGCCGCCTCGCCGATCCACCGCAAAGGGATCATCCTCGCCGGCGGTTCCGGCACGCGCCTGCATCCGGCCACCCGCGCGCTGAGCAAGCAGCTGCTGCCGGTCTACGACAAGCCGACGATCTACTATCCGCTCGCGACGCTGATGCTCATGGGCATTCGCGAGATCGTGATCATCAGCACCCCGCGCGACCTGCCGATGATCGAGGCGCTCTTCGGCGACGGTGCCCAGCTCGGCCTCTCGATCTCGTACCTCCCGCAGCCGAAGCCGGAAGGGATCGCGCAGGCCTTCCTCATCGCGGCGGACTTCATCGCGGGAAGCCCCGTGACGCTCATCCTCGGCGACAACATCTTCTACGGCCACCAGCTCGTTCAGCTCCTCGAGACCGCCGTGACGAAGAACCGCGGCGCCGAGCTCTTCGCGTATCGCGTGCGCGATCCGCAGCGGTACGGCGTCGTCGAGTTCGACGAGACCGGCAAGGCGATCGGTCTCGAAGAGAAGCCCGCCAAGCCGCGGTCGTCGTGGGCCGTTCCCGGGATTTACATGTACGACGAGCACGTCGTCGAGATGGCACGTGCGTTGAAGCCTTCCGCGCGCGGGGAGCTCGAGATCACGGATCTGAACCGCATGTACCTCGACGCCGGAAAGCTCTTCGTCAACCAGCTCGGGCGCGGCGTCGCGTGGCTCGACGTCGGCACGTTCGACTCGATGCTCGCCGCGTCGACGTTCGTCCAGGCGCTCGAGCAAAGGCAGGGGCTCAAGGTCGCCTGCATCGAGGAGATCGCCCTCCACAAGGGCTTCATCGATCGCGCGCAGCTCGAGAAGCTGGCCCAGGCACACGGCGGCGGCGATTACGGCAACTACCTGAGGCAGGTCCTCGAGGAGACGTGACCGCGCGGCGGCGCACCTTAGTCGACCGGGCGGATCTCGATGCGCCGGAAGTAGATCTCGGCGCCTTCCGACTGGAGCTGGATCTTCCCGCGCGTGAGCGGGGCCACGGGCTGGCCTGGCCAGTGGGTCTCGTAGCCTGACGCGCTCGTGACGAGCTCGCCGTTGAGGAAGTGCTGGCTCGAAGCGCCACGCACGAGGATGGCGATCTTGTTCCAGGCCGAGGGAACCGGGACAACCCAGGTGCGTGGTGCCGTTTGCATCGCGATCGGTCCGAGGTTGTAGAGCCCGCCGATGTCCGCGCCTGCGAGCTGGAACTCGACCGAGACCATGAAGGCGCCGCTCCCGATCGGATTCGACAGGGTCGGGCCTCCCGCGTTCACCGCGCCCAGCGCGCCGGTCGAGAGGACCATCACGCCGCTGTCCTGCGAGTTGAGCGGTGGCCACAGGGCGCTCCCGAACTTGTACTCGAGGCGTAGCTCGAAGTCGGAGTACTCCTCCTTCGAGATCAGCGCGCCCCATACCTCGCCCGAAATCCGAATGGCCGGCTCGCCGTCGACGTTCGTGACGGAGTACACGCCGCGCGGATCGTTCTCGAGGCCGAGGGGCACCGACTCGCCGACCGGGATGCCGAGGTAGCGATCCCAGCCCGCGAGGTCGAGACCGTCGAAGAGCTGCCGGAAGCCCGCGTTGGCGGCCGGTAGCGGTGCCGCCTCGACCCGAGCGTCGACGGCGCCGCTACTTCCGTCGGGGCTGCCGGCCTCGAGGGCGTCCAGCTGCGCCGCCGGCTGCGCCGCCAGCTGCGTCGTCGAGCATCGCGCGGTGAGTCCCGCGAGCACGAGGACGAGCGCCGTTTGTCTCACCCTCGTCATCGCACCCCAAGCATAGCTTCACGACCCGGTCGTGCCAGCGACTTCACCCGCGTCGGTCGGGAGCTTGCCGCTCCGGCGCAGCGCGAGGTACGGGAACACGCCGAGCAAGCACGGTGTGAGCTGCCCAATCAAGAAGATGTTGAAGACGGTCGCGCCATCGTGGAGGCCGATCATCGAGAAGAGTCGCTCGAAGGCGACGTGCCCCACGCCGAGACCCGCGGGCGCGATCGGGAGGATCATCGTGAGGATGCCGAGCGGGAAGATGGTCGCAATGGAAGAGAACGGTACGTCGACCTGGGTGATCACCCGGGCGATGGACGCAAAGAACGCCATCGTCCCCGCGTGCGTCAGCATCGACAACGTGAGCGCGATGACGAGCTGCTTCGGCCCCGCGGATAGCAGACGCGCAGCGGCGACCAGACGTCCCGCGAGCCTGGCAATCGCGGTCGTGCCCGAGGTCCATGCCTCCAGGCGATCGCCGGCGCGGCGCATGAAGAGGACGAACAGAGCCGGTCCGATCACCGTACAGGCCCCCAGGAAGGCCACCGCCATCACCAGCTGTCTCAGCTCGGGCGTCTGCCAGAGGAGAGGCCCGCGCAGGATGCCCACGATGCAGGCGACGAGCACCAGGGCCGCGAGCCCGACGAGCCGCTCGACGAAGACGATGAGCAAGATCGCGGTTCGCTTCGACGGCTCCTCCTCGCGCGCGACATAGAGAGCCTTCACCACGTCCCCGCCGACGTTGCCGGGGATGACCACGTTGAAGAAGAGCGCGGTGAGCTGGAGCTGGATCGCGCGGCCCAGCGGGACCTTGGCGCCGGTGAGGACGAGGAGCGCGCGCCACCGCATCGCGCCCATCAGGACCCCGAAGAGGAAGAGCGCGATGTCGGCGACGAGGAGGACAGGACGCTCGAGGAAGATCGAGAGCGCACCCATCTTCAGGGAGCCCGAGCGGATGAGCCAGGTGATCAGCGTTGCGGCCACGACGACCTTTGCCGCGAAGATGGCGCTGCTCTTCACGCGCGGGTTCATGCCGCCAACTTAGTATGTGGCGCCCCGCGAAAGCAGTGATAACTAGGCCCCCGATGCTCGTGACGACCTTTTTCGGGCGCGCTCGCCGCGTCGCGGGTCTCGTCGTTTCGACGGCCTTCGTCGCGATCGCAGCCCCCTTGGCTGCCTCGTGCAACGAGATCCGTCCGCCGGACCTCGGCACGCCCGTGCCGCCCGTCCTCGTGCCCGAGTGGGGCCTCGACGCGCGCCCCGTGAGCCCCGGATGTCGTGCAGTCGCGAAGCCGCCTGTCCCCACCGCACCGAAGGCGCAGATCGCCTATGCGCCGGTGACTTCTGCGCTGCTCGCCGACCTCGTCGATGTCGTCGCGCAGGACGGTCGCCTCTATGTCGTCGAGCGCAGCGGAGTCATCCGCATTCTCGCCACTGACGGCGTGACGGCGCCGGTCGTCCTCGACCTCCACGACAAGGTCACGTTCGGCCCGGCTTCGGGGATCGTCAGCCTCGCGTTCCATCCGAAGTTCGCGCAGAACGGGTACGTGTATCTTGCATACATGGTGCCGCATCCGACGCAGCCGCCGCCGGCGGACGTCGCGTACCGCTCGGTCGTCGGGCGGTTCCAGAGCAAGGACGGCGGGCTCACCCTC
>JAYTXO010000127.1:0-2758 GCA_043742905.1 Microbacteriaceae bacterium
CGAGTGGACGATGGCTGAGTACGAGAGCCAGTGCGTCGTCTGGCAGACCGCCCTCAATCCCGTGATCGCCCTCGAGTTGCTTGCCAGCGGCACCTGGACCGGAACCGGCGTGCTCGGCCCCGAGGCCTTCCCTGCTACGCCGTACCTGGAACTCATGAAAAAGCCGGAGGCCGAGGGCGGCTACGGTCAGCTGTGGGGTCTCGAAGACCGGCTCGTGCGGACGGCGTGACGTCCGGCGCCGAGCGGGCCGTATTCTGAGCGAATGACCGACGCCCAGGATCCCGTCGCTGCGGCTCAAAAGGCGCTCGCCGACGCGCAGTCGGCGCTCGCCGCGGCGCTAGCACAGGCGGACGGGGCCGCTGCGGTTGTTGCGGGTCCGCTCTCCGCTGATCAAATCGCCACCATCCGCGCCGGCTACAGCTTCGACGCTCCCGCGCTTGAGATGGGTGCCCTGGTGAACGGGAGTGCCATGCCGGACGTGCCGATCCGGATCCCGATCGCTATGGTCAACCGCCACGGACTCGTCGCCGGCGCCACGGGAACCGGCAAAACCAAGACCCTGCAGGTGCTCGCCGAGCAGCTGGCCAGCGCCGGCGTGCCGGTCTTCGCCGCCGACATCAAAGGTGACCTGAGCGGGATCGCGAGCCCGGGCACCCCGAGCCCGCAGCTCCTCGATCGCACCAGCGGGATCGGTCAGAAGTGGGCGCCGCTGTCGTCGCCGACCGAATACTTCTCGCTCGGCGGAGTGGGCACGGGTATCCCACTGCGCGCCAGCGTGAAGGGCTTTGGTTACCTGCTGCTCAGCAAGGTGCTCGGCCTGAACCCGACGCAGGAGTCAAGCCTCGGCCTCGTCTTCCACTACGCCGGGAAGGCGCAACTGCCGCTGATCGACATTTCCGACCTTCGGGAGGTGCTGATGTTCCTCGTCAGCGACGCGGGCAAGGGCGAGCTGAATGCGCTGGGTGGGTTGTCGAAGGCGACGGCAGGCGTCATCCTCCGGGAGCTGATCACCTTCTCCGATCAGGGCGCCGACGTGTTCTTCGGCGAGCCAGCGATCGACGTGCAGAAGTTCCTGCGGATGGCTCCGGATGGCGTGCGAGGCATGGTGAGCCTGATGGAGGTCCCAGGTGTGCAAGACAAGCCGGAGCTGTTCTCCACCTTCCTGATGTGGCTGCTCACCGAGCTCTACGACGCGCTGCCCGAGGTCGGAGACCTGCCCAAGCCGAAGCTGGTGTTCTTCTTCGATGAAGCGCATCTGCTGTTCAAAGGGGCTTCCAAGGATTTCCTGCAGGTCATCACGCAGACGGTGCGCCTGATCCGCTCCAAGGGCGTCGGAATCTTCTTCGTCACCCAGACGCCGAAGGATGTGCCCGGCGACGTTCTGGCCCAGCTCGGCAGCCGCGTGCAGCACCAGTTGCGCGCTCACACGCCGGACGACGCGAAGGCCCTGCGTGCCACTGTCTCGACCTACCCGACTTCTGGCTACGACCTGGCGCAGGTGCTGCAGAACCTCGCAACGGGTGAAGCCATCGTCACGGTCATGAACGAGAAGGGGGCACCGTCGCCGGTCGCCTGGACACGGCTACGGGCGCCGCAGGGCTCAATGTCGCCGACTCCGGCGGATCGGATGGCCGTGGCCGTGGCCGCGTCGCAGCTGCTCGCCGAGTACGGCACAGCTGTGGATCCACCCTCGGCGCGCGACATTCTGGAGGCGAGGGCGCAGGCGAGGGAGCAGGCTACGCGGGTGGCCGCCGCCGGGCAGGTTCCTGTCGGCCAGGTTCTCGTTGCCCAGAGGTTGACGCCGGAGCAGCGGGCTCAGGCCGCCGCGCAGAAGCAGTTCGACGCGCAACTCGCCAGGACGCAAAAGACGGCAGCCGCGCAGTCCGCGCGCGATGCCAACGCCGCGCGGATCGTCGCCGATCGCGCGGCGCGCGCCAAGGCGAAGGCCGCCGATCGCCGTCGCAAAGAGGCCGTCGGTGCCGGTCTCAGCGTCGCGAAGATGGTCATCGGTAAGCTCTTCGGCTCGACGAGGGGCTGAGTCGCGCCCGCTGCTCGCACTGCGCAGGCGTTAGCGGAATACGGCCAGGATCAGCGCCGTGACCGCGACGACGAGCAGCACGGCTCCGCCGGCGATCGCGACCCGCACGGCAGGCCGGTTCTCGAACCAATAAGCGCTGCCAGGGTAGAGGCGAAAAAACTCCCGCGCGCTGATCGGCTCCTTCACGATCGTCGGGGTGACCGGCAACGCGTTCGCGATGGACGTCAGGTCGCCGGCGTGCCAAAAGTTGCCGCGCATCCGGAACAACCGGTTCCCCACGGCATCCCGTACCAGCAGCTGCCTGACCGGATCAGGCTCCTGCCCGACATAGGTCGGCACGATTGTCACGCTCGCGATTTGATCGAGCGGGACACGCTCCATCGGACTGAAGATGCCGCGACCGCTGAGCTCGGTGTCGGAGACCGCGCTGAACACCGTCAGTTGTCGAAGTAGCACGACGACGCAGGCTGCGACGATCGCGAGGTGCACGATTAGCACGAGCCGCCAACTTCCGTGCTGCACGCCAAACCAGTACAGCACGCCGAACACCGGCAACATCCCGAGTGCGATCGAGATGAACGCGGTCGAAACGAGCGAGCGGCGCGGGCGCACCAGGATCAAGGTCGTAGCGGATGCCATGAAGATCCCTCCGTGTGCTGCGGTACTCGGCGGTTACGCCGTGGTGCGCATTATGCCAGGTGGAGGTGCTGGGCGTGGTCC
>JAYTXO010000128.1:0-3263 GCA_043742905.1 Microbacteriaceae bacterium
GAGTTCTGCCCGGCTTCTTCGACGCGGTCTCATTCTCGGCTGCGAGGAATGCGGACGACCGTCGTTCATCGACGCGGACCGGATTGGACAGCAATTCGAATGCCCCAAGTGCGCTGCCCTCAATAATCTCGTGTCGGAGCGGTGGAAGGGGAAGCCGACCGAGCCGATCTGGTTCTACGACCTCTACACCGCATTCCGAGAACTCCTTGCGGCGAACGGTGACGTCGTGCTTCTCGCGGCTCGGTCGTTGAAGTCGAATAGCAGGTCCTACATGGACGCACCCGAGTTAGAGTTCTTTGACCTCGATAGCCATGATGCCGTCGCCGAAGTTGACGTGATCGCGAGCGTCGATCGGGAGGTCGTGCTCGTCGAGGCGAAGTCGAACGGCACGTTCAAAGCGAGGCGTGGAACGCAGACTCAGAAGTTGCTGCGAGTGGCGGAGGCGCTTCGTGCGAGTCGCATCGTGCTTGCGACGACGAAGGACCATTGGGCCCCCGCGGACGTGGCACATCTGGAGTCAGAAGCGGCGAAGGCCACGCCGTTCCCCGTTTCCGTGGACGTATCCGTCTCGCTCGGGTGAGCGGCTGTCGGGCGCGCTCGCAGCGCCCCGTTGTGATGTGCCACACCCGGTGCTCGTGAACTCTTGTCATGAGTGCTCATCAACGGGATCGTGGTGTCGGCAGATGGACAGAGCCGACTGCATGAACCAGACGCCATGATCGCGTTCGCGATTTTTCCGGGCATTCTCGTGCTGCGGCTCGGGTTCTGACGGGCGCGGGTAGCGTGATGTCGTGCCCGAAACTTCCGTGCCGGCGTCGCCGTCCCCCAAAGAGCCATCACCCGACAAGCTCAACCGCTCACGTGTCGCTGACAGCCTCGACCCGATTCTGATCCGCCAGATGCGGGGAATCGCTTGGGCCTGGCTGGCGGTTTTTGTGGCGTCTGCCGCCGTAGTCCAGGCGATCGCCGTGCAGCTGCCGAATCCGGCGTGGCTCCTGCTGCCGGGATGGCGTTCGTCCAGTGCCAGCGTGCACGCCTTCCTTCCTCTACATCTGCTGCTGGTCAGTTGGGGCGGACTGCTGTTCTTCGTGATCTGCGCTCTCGCGAGTCGCGAGTACACGCGCCCCACCAGGGCGTGGCCGGTGGTCGTGCTGACGGTGTTGGGGTGTCTTGGTGCGACGTTCTACGGCACGCTGGTGACCAGCGCGATCCTGCAGCTCGGGCACGACGCCCTCAGCGCATCCGCAGCGCTGAGCCTGCTGGCTGAGCCGGGACAGTCCGCCAGTAGCCTTGCCGCGATTGTGGCGATCCTCTCGCTGATCGCCGTGCCCGGCCTGCTCGCCGCCGCTCGCGCCATGCGGCGCGGCCGCCGCTAGTGAAAACCGACCAAATCGACGTGGTTGCATCGCAGCGAAGGAGCACTTGATGACCTCGATCACCCCATTCCTCTGGTTCGATGACGACCTGGGGGTGGCGATGGAGTTCTACGTGTCGATCTTCCCCGACGCGAAGGTCACCGACGTCGGTCACGGTCCCGACGGAAAGGTCTTCAGCGGCACCTTCACGCTGGCCGGCCAGACCTTCTTCGGGCTGAATGGTGGGCCGGGGCATCCGCACACTGATGCCTTCTCGCTTTTCGTAAGCTGCGCCGACCAGGCCGAGGTCGACCACTACTGGGATGCGCTCGCGGTCGACGGCACGCCCGTCGCCTGCGGCTGGATTACCGACAGATTCGGCGTCTCCTGGCAGATCGTCCCGACGCGACTGCACCAGCTGCTGAGCGATCGCGATCCGGCGCGGGCGCGGCGCGCTCTGACCGCCATGATGGGAATGGTCAAGCTGGATGTCGCGGCTCTCGACGCCGCCGCGAACGGTTGACCCGCCCCGAACGGCTGACCCGCCCCGAACGAGCGACGCCACCCTGTGGAGAACTTCCTCCCGGTCGCGGTCGCCCTGGCACCCTGCTCGCAGGAGGTGGTGCAGTTGTCGATCATGCAGCGAGTGTTCCGCGAAGAGCGCGGCGATGTTCCTGGCTGGGTGCTCATTACATTGATGACGGCGGGCCTGGTCGTGCTGATCTGGGCGCTCGCAGGTCCCGCGCTGAGCGAGATCTTCCAGAATGCGATCTCGAAGGTCACTGGGCTCTGAGTTGGCGCGCCCCGAACCGATGCGCCCCGAACCGGTGAGCTTCGGTTCGCGCCTGCGCGATGATCGGGGCTCGGCCGCCGTCGAGTTCACGATGGTCGGCGCGCTGCTGACTGTCCTCACGCTCTCGGTGCTGCGGCTGGGGCTCGCCCTGCACATCCGCAATACGGTCCAGGATGCCGCGGCCGAGGGCGCCCGCTACGGTGCGCTAGCCGACCACACGCCCGCGGACGGTATCCGACGCACGCGGCAGCTCATCGACCTCGCCATCGGTGACGACTACGCCCAGAACGTGACAGCGCGCGGCAGCTCGTGGATGGGGCATCCAGCCGTCACGATTGTCGTGCGCACGCGGTTGCCGCTCGTCGGCCTTGTCGGCATCGACGGAGCCCTGGAGGTGTCGGGCCATGCTGCCGTCGAGACGCTGGGCTAGGGTCGCGCGGCACGTTCGTCGGCAAGCGGGGGATGACGACGGCTCAGCGTCGCTGGAGTTCATCACGGTGGGAATGCTGCTGCTCGTGCCAACGGTCTACCTCGTGCTCGCGCTCTCGGCGCTCGAAAGTGCGTCGTTCGGCATCGAAGGGGCCGCGCGTCAGGCGAGCCGGGTGTTCGTGCAATCTGCCTCGCAAGGGGAGGCAGAGTCGGCCGCCCGGACGGCGATCGCGGTCACCCTCGCCGACTACGGGCTGGATTCTGACTCGGCTCGCGTGCAGTTCAGCTGCCGCCCGGATCCCGCGCACTGCCTCACCCGTCGTGGATTCGTCACGGTATCGATCTTGACGACGGTGACGCTGCCCCTGATGCCGCCGGTGCTGCGGCTCAGTGTGCCGGCAGGGATCCCGGTGCAGTCGGTGGCGACGGAACAGGTCTCGCGATTCTGGGGCTCGAAGTGAAGCGCCGTCTCGACCCGCGCGACGACTCCGGCTCCACCCTCCCGCTCGTCACGTTCTACGGCTTCCTCGCATTGGCGCTGGTGCTGATCGTGGCCGCGGCATCCTCGCTCTACCTGGAGCGCAAGCGACTGTTCACCCTGGCTGATGGTGCGGCGCTGGTCGGCGCCGAATCCTTCGATCTGGATGCCGTCTCCCTGTCCGCGAGAGGCCCGCGCCCGACCCTGC
>JAYTXO010000129.1:0-7380 GCA_043742905.1 Microbacteriaceae bacterium
TGGGCGCCGACGCGGTGGAGCCGGACATCGTGATCACAAAGGACGGCGTGCTGGTGGTGAGGCACGAGAACGAGATTTCGGGAACGACGGATGTCGCGAAGCATCCGGAGTTCGCACAGCGTCGCACGACCAAGCACATCGATGGCGAGAGTCTGACCGGCTGGTTCACCGAAGACTTCACCTGGTCGGAGCTCGCCACCCTGCGCGCCGTGGAGCGGCTGCCGAAGTTGCGACAGCACTCCAGCACATTCGACGGCACCGAGCCGATCCTGCGGCTCAGCGAGCTACTGGAGCTCGTGGACGACGTGGCCGAGCGCACGGAACGGCCGCTGCGGCTGGTGGCCGAGGTCAAGCATCCAAGCTACTTCGCGTCAATCGGGATGCCGCTCGCCGAGCCGGTCGCCGAGGTTTTGACCGCTTGGGGTGGGCGCGAGAGGCTGACCGTCGAGTGCTTCGAGCAGACGCTGCTCGGGCAGCTGCGTGCGCGGGACGTCTCGGCCGACTTCGTGTATCTCGTCGACGTCGAAGGCGCCGCCGCCGACTTGATCGAGCGCGACGGCTCGAGCGCGATCCGCTACGCGGAGCAGCTGACGACCGACCTCGCCCGTCTCGCCGGCGAGGTCGACGGGATCAGCATCGACAAGGGCGTGCTCCTGGCGGACCCGCACCTCGTCGCTCGCGCTCACGAACTCGGCCTGCAGGTCTTCACCTGGACGCTCCGCCCAGAGAACGGCTTCCTTGCTGCCGGTCGCCGCCGCGGACTCGCTGCCCAGGACTGGGGCGACTGGCGCGCCGAGTTCGAGTTGATCGTCGGCACCGGCGTCGACGGTATCTTCGTGGACCACGCGGATCTCGGTGTCGCGGCCCGGTCCGGTCCGCGCTAGTCCGGACGGATTGCTGCGCTTCTCAGTGTGACGAGGTGCTCAACACCGGAGCGAGTGAGGGCCGCGGCACCTCGAGTCGGCGTCGCACCCCGCCGATAGAATCGGGGAACCATGACCTTCGTTCTTGACGGCTTCGACGCGGATCCGGGGTCAGCGGGCGCTGCACCGGGTGCCGGCACGGCGCAGCCCGACGAAGAACTGCTGCACGACCTCAACCCGCAGCAGCGCGAGGCCGTGCTCTACCGGGGCGGCGCGCTGCTGATCGTGGCGGGTGCGGGATCCGGCAAGACCAGCGTGCTGACGCGTCGTATCGCCGGGCTGATCCAGACTCGCGAGGCGTGGCCGAGCCAGATCCTCGCAATTACGTTCACCAATAAGGCGGCAGCCGAGATGCGCGAACGCGTGCAGGCTCTGGTCGGCGGCGCGGCCGACGGCATGTGGATCTCGACCTTCCACTCCGCCTGCGTGCGCATCCTCAGGCGGCAGGCGACCGTCATCGGGATGACCCAGAGCTTCACCATCTACGACTCGGCTGACAGCAGGGCGCTGATCAAGCGCATCCTGAAAGAACTGGATGCCGACACCCTCGGCTTCACTCCCGGCAACGTGGGCGGCCGCATCTCGAAGCTCAAGAACGAGTTGACAGACGCCGAGAGCTTCTCGCGTAACGTCAACACGGACGATCCGAACGATGTCGCCTTCCTCGAGATCTTCCGTCGTTACACGGTCGGGCTGCGGCGCGCGAATGCGCTCGACTTCGACGACCTGATCGCCGAGACCGTGCATCTATTCCGGGCCTTCCCGGATGTCGCGGCCCTTTACCAGCGCCGCTTCCGGCACGTACTGGTGGATGAGTACCAGGACACCAACCACGCCCAGTACGCGCTGATCCGCGAGTTGGTGCGCTCGATCAAGCCGCAGCATGTGCCAGAAGACACCCGGATGCGCGTGGATGCCGATGGCGGCATATCCGGCGCATCGCTCACCGTCGTGGGCGACTCGGACCAGTCGATCTACGCCTTCCGTGGCGCGGACATCCGCAACATCGTGGAGTTCGAGCGTGACTTCCCGCGGTCGAAGACGATCCTGCTTGAGCAAAACTATCGTTCGACGCAGAACATCCTCGACGCGGCCAACGCCGTGATCTCGAACAACTTCGATCGGCTCGCGAAGAACCTCTTCACCACGGTCGGTTCTGGCGACAAAATCGTCGGCTACACGGGGTACACCGGCCACGACGAAGCGCAGTTCGTGGCCGACGAGATCTCGACATTGCACGAGGGTGGCGAGCGCTACAGCGATATCGCCGTCTTCTACCGCACCAACTCGCAGACTCGTGCGCTCGAGGAGATCTTCATCCGCTCTGCTCTCCCGTATCGCGTGCTCGGGGGCACCAAGTTCTACGAGCGCGCCGAGATCAAGGACGCGATGGCGTATCTGATCCAGGTCGCCAATCCGGCTGATGATCTCGCGCTCCGACGCATCATGAACCTGCCTAAGCGGGGCATCGGCCCGGCTACCGAGGCGGCTCTGCAGGGCTACGCCGACAGGGTTGGGGTGACCTTGCGTGACGCGCTTCCGGATGCCGGCCAACTCGGTCTCGGACCGAAAGTCACGGCCGCGATCCTCGCCTTCGCGTCGATCATGGATGAGGCCACCGACTCGGCGCCGACGACTAAGCCCGCCGACATCCTGATCAAAATCCTCGAACGCACCGGCTACATCGAAGCGCTCCGCGCGACCCGTGACCCGCAAGACGAGGCGCGAATCGAGAACGTGGAAGAGCTGGTTGCGGTCACCAAGGAGTTCGGCCGCAACAACCCCGAGGGCACGCTCATCGACTTCCTGACCGAGGTGGCGCTGGTCGCGGCCGCCGACGAGTTGGATGATTCCAGCGGCACGGTCTCGCTGATGACGCTGCACACCGCGAAGGGCCTTGAGTACGAGTCGGTCTTCCTCACCGGCATCGAGGAGGACCTGATGCCGCACCGCATGTCGACCGGCGAACCAGGGGGTCTCGCCGAGGAGCGGCGACTGTTCTACGTGGGGATCACCCGCGCCAAGAAGCGCCTCTACCTGTCGCTGGCGATGACACGCTCGACCTTCGGCGATACCAACGTCGCGATGCCGAGTCGCTACCTGCAGGAGATCCCGGCCGAGCTGATCGAGTGGCGGCAGAGTCCTGGCGCGGCGACTTCGCGGAACGGTACGCGCTCGCGGTCGCTGAACGGGCGCCCGGCCTACGGCAGTTCGACCCCGGGCTCGGAGCGGTTCAGCTACTCAAACTCGCTGGCCCCGGCTCCGCCGAGGGTGAAGACCGAATGGACCAACGCGGTCACCAACAAGGTGCGCGACAACGGGGACCTGGCGCTCGCGGTGGGGGACCGCATCCGGCATGCTGATTTCGGTGAAGGTCGCGTGAGCGCGGTGACCGGCGAGGGCCCCAAAAGCATCGCGGAGGTGCAGTTCGAGCAGGCGGGCCGCAAGCGCCTGCTGATCAAGATCGCGCCGATCGAGAAGCTGTAATAGCGCGTTCCCTAGACCTGGTCCCCAATCGGAAACGCCGTTTTCAAGCGGGAAACAGACCCGTCCTCTTTGAGAACTGCGATCGGCCCCTTGCCGCCGAGGACGCCGGTCAGAGGATTGCCTGTCTCGAAATACTCTCGCGAGTTGTAGCCGAAAACCCAATGTTCGGGCCGATCGACGGGCTGGTCGGCGAGACGGAGCGGCCGACTAGTCGGTGTCGCGTCGAGTTCCCGCTGCGCGATTTCGCGTGCCTCGTCAGGTGAGATCATCGCTCAGCCTTTCGTGATGAGCAGGAAGAGATGCTGGAATTTCTCCAGGGTGGCGAGGGTTCCGGTCTGACCGTCGATAAAGACGATCCCGTTGCTGTCGTGGATCACATTGAAGACATGACCGACCATACTGACCGAGCAGAGCCAGCTCACCCCAGGCGGCTTTGCCTCGTGCGAGGCTGAGGAGCGCATTCACGACGAGCAGAACCGTCGCCGCGAGGATCAGTGCCCAGACGAGTGGCCCGCCGACGAAGATCGCGAGGACGGACACGATCGTGAGGGCCACGGTGGCGACCCGAACGATGGTCTGCCACGCGGCGGAGTCTTGAATCGCTTCCCACAGTGACGAAGGCTTGACGGCGCGGTCTTGGGCTTCGCCGATCTGATACACGACGGCGCGTTCGACATCGTCGCGGCGGGTCTTGGCATCGAGCACCATGGTCCGGGCGGCTGCGAGGCGGGCATCCGCATCAGCGATGTGCCTTTGCTCAGCGGCGATGGCCGCCTGAGCGGCTGAGGCGTTGCGAGCGTTGCGAGCGTTGCTGCGCAGGTGGAAGTCCGTCGGCATCGTCACGTTCGCCGGCCGCGGGACCGAGGCGTAGTCCATCTGCAGTTTTTGATAGCTGAGCAGTTGGGCGTGCACCGTGGTCCACGTTGAATCGGCCACGGACAGCGCGGCAGACGCCGCGAGCCGGTCGGTGTGCGCCTCGCGCGCCTGTTGCAGACCACGGTCGGCCTGGGCTTGTGTGTCATCCACCGCGGATGCCCACGCTGTCAGTGCGGCGGCAACGCTCGAGTACGAGTCGTTCGCCTTGTGCAGCTCGCCCGGCATCCGTTCCGACTTGTCTCGGAACACTTCGCCCGCGTCGCCGATCCACTCCGAAGCGACGCCCGAGGTCCGGGCCCGGTGCACCCCGTCTGCCGCGTCACCCGCTATCGCGGCGATGTACGCGTACTTCGCCGCTAACGAACGAATCCCGAACGAATCCCGAACGAATCCGCGGGCACCGGATCGGCGGACAGTTCCACAAGGAACCAGTCGGAAAGGCGCACGGCCAGAGACTGCAGAAACGCTCGGCTCAAACGGAGTCGTTCTCCGCAGGATTCGGCAGCTGCAGCAGCGTCAGTTCGCCGTCCCCGAGGTTGGCGAGCCCGCGTCCCGGCTGCACGCCGGTGCTGAGGCTCGACCGAGGCAGCCGCGCTCCGACGAGATCCCCGTCTGTAATGTTCTGCGGGCTGAGCAGGATGCCGTTGCGGTTCTTGCGCACCTCCACCTGCCATCCGCTGAACCCGCTGGCTACCTCCGAGATGTCGCCACCGAGGATGATTCCCAGGCCTCGGTCGCGCGCGCCGCGCACCAGGTCGCGCAGCCAATCCTTGGCCGTGACATCGCGCAGCAGCTCGCCGTCATCGATGACCAGCACCCGCTGCGGGAAGCCGTCGAGCAACGGCGCCAACTCCTCTTCGGTGATATCGCCGCCCGTCAACACGGCGACGACACCGCCCGTTCCGGCCAAGGCGCGAAGAGGCGAGGTTCGGGGCGCCACCACCACGATCGACGCGCCGCCGTCGATCAGGGTGCGGCTCATCGCTCCGAGCACCGTGCTGCGGCCCGACTTGGGTGGGCCGGCCACGAGGAATGTGGGAGTTCCGTCGAACAGGTTGACGCCGCGGCCGCGCAACTCGTCGCCGCCGACTCCGACGAGGGCCCACCCGACCTTGGACCGCTCGTCGCCCGTGCGCGACAGTGCATCGGCCATTGTGAGCGTCGTGGGGAGGGCATCCAACCGGAATGGCCGTCGTGCAGGTGTGAGTTCGGCGTCACGACGCGTCGCGCGCGCGGCGATCTCCCGCAATGCCGTGGCCTGGGCGGCACCGCTCGGATCGGCGGTCAACAGGGCGATCTGCACCTCGACCGCGGTCTCGGAACGGAACGCGCGACCGGGTGGGATGTTATCAGGGAGCTTGCGCGGGTTGAGGTTGGCGAGCGAGTAGTCGGAGCGCTCGGTGAGCTTGAGCACCAGCTTGGCGTCGACGAGCGTAGAGATGCGACCGGACAGCAACTGCCGGTCGCCGCTGGCGATCACGTGGATGCCGACGCTGGCGCCCTCGCGCAGGAGGAACTGCACCTGCTCGACCAGCGCCCCGCCCTCGACATTGCCGAAGCTGGTGAGGAACCCCTCCCACAGGTCGATCAGCAGCACGATGTGCGGCAGCTTCGTCGCGTGCACAGCCGCGGCACGCTGCTCGGCCAGGTCCGCGAAACCGCCGGCCGAGAGCACGCCCTGGCGGGCGGCGATCTCGCCGACCAGACGGGCGAGCAAGCGCTGGACGCGGTCCACCTGGTGACGCTGCGCAATCGCGCCTGCGTGCGGGAAATCGGCGAGCGGCAACAGCGCCCCGTTGCCGCAATCGATCCCGTAGAGGTGCAGGTCACTCGCCCGCACCCGAGCGGCCGCGACGCCAGCGATCGTGCGCAGAGTCTGGCTTCGACCGGAACGCGGGGCTCCTACGACGAAGAGGTGTCCGAAGGCGTCCAGGTCGATCAGCGCGGAGTTCTGCGCCTGCTGGCTCGGGTGGTCCTCGACGCCGTACGCGAAGGCGCTTGGGGCGGCGCCGAAGGTGCGGACGAGGGACTCAATGGTCACCTCGTCGGGTAGTGCGGGAAGCCAGGGGCGCGGTTGGTCCGCGATCCCCAGCGCGGTGGCGGCCTCGCGGATCGCGGCGACCAGCGCGCGCAGGTCGGTGTTGGCGGCATCCTGCTTGGCGTCGGGAGCGCGGGATACCGCGGGCGCGGGCTCGGCGAGCTCGGCCAGCGTGAGGGTACGGATCAGCGGCTCGGTCGCCCCGCCGGTGATGACCCCGGGCCTGCGGCCTCCGACGCGTCCGGCCTGGAATGGCACCAGCGAGCTCGCCCCCAACCGCACGTATGCGCGGCCGGGGGTCACCTTGCTGATCCGGGCGGCATCCGGGGCGTCGATGACGTCCGAACTCTCGGCGGCATCGGTCACCCGCAGTGCAATGCGCAGGTTCGTGTTGGCGCGGATCTCGGGGCTGACGACACCGCTCGGTCGCTGCGTCGCAAGGATCAGATGGATGCCAAGAGACCGCCCGCGCTGGGCGATGTTGACCAGGCCGCGCACGAAATCTGGGAGCTCACGGGCCAGCGACGCGAACTCGTCGATCACGATCGCCAGGCGTGGGATCGGAGCCAAACCGGGCTGACTGACGCGCAGATCGAGGTAATCGGGAAGGTCCTTCGCGCCCGCCCCGGCCAGCAGGTGCTCGCGACGGCGCAGCTCGGCACCGAGCGATTCGAGCGCGCGCTCGACCAGGTGGGTATCGAGGTCTGTGACCATGCCGACGGTGTGCGGCAGGTCGACGCAGTCCTTGAATGCAGCACCGCCCTTGTAGTCGACGAGGACGAAGTTCATCTCGTCCGGCCGATTGGCGACGGCGAGTGAGGCGACCAGCGTCTGCAGCAGTTCGCTCTTGCCCGAACCGGTGGTTCCGGCGATGAGGGCGTGCGGTCCGTCGGCGACGAGGTCGATCGAGAAGGCGCCGTCGAGGGATTCGCCGATCACCGCCGTCGTGCTGCGCGGCGAGAGCAGCCAGCCGGCTTCGATCGCGTGGGCGCTCGGCGGATCGAGGTGCAGCACGTCGAGCAGACGGCTCGAGCTGGGAATCGAGCCGTCGTCGTC
>JAYTXO010000130.1:0-3973 GCA_043742905.1 Microbacteriaceae bacterium
CCGTCGTGGCGCACCACAGTCTTCTGCAGCTCGGGGGCCGCCAGGCGGGCCACGAACCAGCGGGCCGCCGCCTCGGCCTCGGCCTCGAGGTCCTCCTCGAAGCGCACCTCGATCGGGAAGTCGCTCGCCAGTGGCGAGGGCGTGAGCTCCTCGACCCGCACGCGCGAGGCGAGCGACAGCGGCGCCACGAGGGCATTGGCAGCGTCGAGGATCCGTCTCCCGTTCCGCCAACTGGTCGAGAGGGCGTACGCGGGCCCGCTCGCGCCGAACTGGGGTCCGAACTGCTCCAGATTCGAGGCGGAGGCACCGCGCCATCCGTAGATCGACTGGTTGGGGTCGCCGACCGCCATGACCGGATGCCCGGCGAACAGCTCAGCCAACATGCGGGTCTGCACGACCGAGGTGTCCTGGTATTCGTCGAGCAGCACCACGCGATGCCGCTCGCGGAGCTCGTCGGCCACCGCCGGCTGCTTGCCGACAATTCGCAGCGCAAGCGCTACCTGGTCCGAGTACTCGACCGCACTTCGGGTCAACTTGGCTGCATCGTATTCGCCGACCAGGTCGACGAGCACGTCGAGCGCCCCGACGGCGGTGACGAGCTTGTCAACCTCCGCGTACGCACCGCGGCCGCCCGGGGGCAGCTCGCCGGTGGAAGCAAAACGAACCGCGAAGTCTCGCACCCGCTTGGCGTCGGCGATGTTCTCCGAGAGGGCACGACTGAGCCCGAGCACGGCGTTTGTGAGCGGGTCGAGGTTGCGGTCGAGACCCGGTAGCCGCGGGTCGAGCGAGCGGATCACCGTCGCCCGCGCCAGCTGCCAAGCGCCCGCCTCGCCGAGCACGGAGCCGTCACTTTCGCGCCCAACGAGGATCGCGTTGTCGCGGAAGATCGAGTTCGCGAACGAGTTGTATGTCGACACCACGGGCGCTTGGAACGGATCGTGGTCGTCGGGCGTCAGTCCGGCCGCCGCGAGCTGCTCGATGCGCTCCCCGATCCGGATTGCGAGCTCGCCCGCCGCCTTGCGCGTAAAGGTGAGCCCCAGCACCTCGCTGGGCTTCACGAGCCCGTTGGCGAGCAGCCAGAGCACCCGGTTCGCCATCGTCTCGGTCTTGCCGCTGCCTGCGCCCGCGACCACGAGTGCCGGAACGAGCGGCGCCTGGATGACGGCCTGCTGCTGCGCTGTCGGCTCGGGTTTGCCGAGCGCACGGGCGATGTCGACGGCGGAGTATTTCGGCGGCGGCGTTTCGGCGAACGCGTCAGTCACTGGACACCGCCCGCACCCGGTGCAGCCGCAGCCGCGGCGTGGTGCCGTAGCCGCCGAACTGCTCAAGCTCCAGCTTGCCGTCGAACTCGGCCGCCGCGATCAGCACGGCCGCCTGCCGGATACGTTCGCGGACCGCATCGAGCGCCGCGGCACCCAGGGTGGCCTGATGCCCGTCGCGATAACGGCGGCCGTCTTTGCCCTCGCGCACGTAGAGGAGCTTCGCGCCACCCGAGCTGTGCTCGACCCCCCGGAGCGGCTCGTCGAACTTGCCCTCCGCGTAGGCGAGTTGGTATGCCCCGAGCTGCGGATGCGCGGCGATCGTCGCTGGCGAGGTGATGGGCCGTCCGGTCTTGAGGTCGACGATCACGACCCTGCCGTCCGCGTCACGCTCGACCCGGTCGATGGAGCCGTTGACCACGATCGCGGGCGCCGGCGTCGGCGTCGGCGTCGGCAAATCGTCGTCGCGCGGCTCAAGGACCTCCAGCTCGCCGTACTCCAACCGGAATCGACCCTCGGCCGCGACGAGCGTCTTGCCCTCGCGCCGGAAGTCCGCCAGATAGTCGGCCAGCCCCTCGGTGAAGCGACGCGCGAGCTGCAGCTGGCGCTCGGCCAACCATGGCGACTCAAAGATGAGCTCATTCCACCGTGAGTTGACAGCAGACCAGAGGTTGTTGACGACCGGATCGTCGGTGGTCTCCATCGCCCAGTGCAAGATCGTGCCGACGCCCGCCACCACGCCCGAGTCGCCCCCCGCGATGGTCTCGAGGAACCAGTCGAGCGGCGACTCCTCCAGCCGTTCCATGCGCGACGGCGAGACCGGGATGCTGTCGCCCTCGAAAAGCGCACCGCTCGACGAAATCGGCTCAAGCCCGTGCCAGTCGTCCGGACTGGCGCCCGGCAACCCCATGCGCGCAAACTCGGCGAGCGAGCTGGCCGCGCCGGCGGCATCCGCCCGGCTCGATCGCGGGTCGGCGAGCGTGCGACGCAGCCGACCAGTGAAGCCGCGCAACGAGAGCGGCGGCTTGGTCGCGGAGTCGATCAGGGGCGTTTCGGCGGGGAGAAGCGAGAAGAAGACACTCCGCTGCTCGTCGTCGTTGGCGACCGCGGAGAGGATGACGCGCTCGCTGGCGCGCGAGACGGCCATGGCGAACATCCGCAACTCGTCGTCGAGCACTAGCTTGCGGTCGTCGATCGTCCGGTCCGCGGCGCCGCCGTCCGTGCCGTCGCCGTCGGAGCGCAGCGCCCGTAGCAGATTCTGCGGCTGCAGCAGCGAGCCTCGGGCCCGCAGATTCGGCCAGATCCCGTCTTGCAGGGCGGCGACCACGACCGTGCGAAACTCCAGCCCCAGCGCGCCGGAGGGCGTCGTGACGAGCACCGAATCGTCGCTGCGACCTGGAGACAGCATGTCTTCTGGCACCTCGGCGTCGAGCACCTCGGCGAGGAACTCGGAGGCAGGCGCGTCCGGCCGACGTTCGGCGAACCGCTTGGCGGCGGTGAACAGGGCGACGACCCCGTCCAGGTTGCGGTTCGCCTCGGCCGCTACCGGGCCGCTACCGAGCGCTTGGTCATGCCAGGCCGGTGCCAGTCTGCTGCGATCCCAGGCGAGCCAGAGCAGATCCTCGATCGACCCGTCACTCGCTCGCAACGCCGCCAAGGTCTCGGCCAGGTGCTCCGCGCTCCTGGCCGGTCGGCTGTCGATGGTGGCGAAGCGGCCAGGCGCCGACAGCGCCTCGACCAGCAGGGCGTCGCTGCCGCGAGAGCCGTCGCCGGCGAGCTCTTCGGCGCGCAAGGAGAGCCGCAGCCGACGGAGTGCCAGCGCGTCCAGGCCGCCGAACTGCGAGAGCAGCAGTTCGGCCGCGAGCTCGGCGTTCAAGTCGGCCCGGCCGACCCCCACCTCCACGACGGAGAGCAGGCTCCGCGCCGCGGTCTCGTCGCGCAGGGCGACACCGCCGCTCGCGGTGCGGGTCGGCACCTCAGCTAGCGACAGCGCACGGGCGATCGCCGGGGCGTGCATGCTGCTGCGCACGATCACAGCAAGCTGATTCCACGGGACGTCGCGCCCGAGATGCTCCTCGCGCAGCAGTCGCGCGACCGCCGCCCACTCGCGGGCCGAGCTGGTCGCCTCGATCCGGGCGAGCGGCGTCGGTGCGATGAATGCCGCAGCCGCAGCCGCACCCGCACCCGCGGTCGCGGCCACCGCAGCCACTTGCACCCGCGCCGCCGCGAGGTTTGACGATGCTGCGGCCCGCTGCGTGCCCGCCGCAGCCGTGCCGATACGTGCCGTCACCGCGCTCGTGAGCGCGCGAAGCGGAACCGACTGGCGGTGCACAGTTGGCAGCACGAACTGCTGCAACTCCGGGTTGCCGAGCACCGCGCTCAACCGGCCAAGAGCGTCGGGCTCGCCGCCTCGGAAGGCGTTGGCGGCAACATCCGGATCTCCGAACGCGATAACGGTCACCCCGCGGTCGGAAAGCGCACGGAGGAGCGCCAGCGTGGACTCGGTGGCCTCCTGCAGATCGTCGACCACGACGAGTCGCATCGTGGATATGCGATCATCTCGGCTGCCGTCTCGCACCGCGCCCACCGCGAAACGCGCAAGCTCCGCCGGGTCGAGCTGGTTGGTGCGGCTCGATGCCACGATGCCGAGGTACTCCTCGATGAAGTCGGCGGCGGCGACCCACGCCTCGCGCCCGGTCGCCCAGCCGAGCTCC
>JAYTXO010000131.1:0-2807 GCA_043742905.1 Microbacteriaceae bacterium
AGACACCCCAAAAGATCCGAGGAGCCATGCAGGGAACCGTCGAAACCCCCGCCGAAGCAGTTGCTCCGTCCCGGGTTCCCGGTTTCGCCAGCCAGACCGTCCGGCGGATCGCTCGCAAGTCTCTGGCATACGTGGCGTTGACGAAGCCGCGTGTTATCGAACTGCTGCTGGTGACGACTGCGCCGGTCATGGTGCTCGCCGCCCACGGCATCCCGAACCTTTGGCTGGTGCTCGCTACGCTCGTCGGCGGCACCCTTAGCGCATCCTCAGCCAACGCATTCAACTGCTATATCGATCGCGACATCGACCGCGTGATGACCCGGACGCAGAAGCGGCCGCTCGTCACCGGAGCGCTGAAGGATGGCGAGGCTCTCGCCTTCTCGTGGATCACCGGCGCGGTGTCGATCGCCTGGCTCTGGTTCTTCACGACGCCGCTGGCGGCGACCCTCTCGGCAGCTGCCATCGCCTTCTACGTAGTGATCTACACGCTGATCCTCAAGCGCCGTACCCCGCAGAATATCGTCTGGGGCGGCGCCGCCGGGTGCATGCCCGTACTGATCGGATGGGCTGCCGTAACCGGTTCCCTGAGCTGGGCTCCCGTGATCCTGTTCGGTATCGTCTTCCTTTGGACTCCACCGCACTACTGGCCACTCTCGATGCGTTACAGAGACGACTACGCCTCGGTCAACGTGCCGATGCTCGCCGTCGTCAAGGGCCGCACGACTGTCGGGCTCCAGGTTGTTCTCTACGCCTGGGCGACCGTCGCCTGCTCGCTGCTGCTGATCCCGGTCGCGGGAATGGGTGTGCTGTTCGCGGTAGTCGCCGTCTTGGCTGGGGCCTGGTTCCTGCTGGAGTCGCATCGGCTCTACTCGACCGCGATTCGGGTCGGCGAGGTCAAGCCGATGCGGGTCTTCCACGCGAGCATCACCTACCTCACGCTCGTCTTCCTCGCTGTCGGGCTCGACCCGCTGCTGCACCTGCCGATCCCATTCTGAGTCGGCGAATGATTACCCCTCTCGGCTGGCTCGCGCAGCGCGTTACCCTCTCAACTCGCACGCTCCGTTGGGGGACCATGGCGGCGCTAGTCGTCAGTATCCTGCTCGTGCTCGGTGGAGGAGTGGTGCGCGTCACGGGCTCTGGCCTTGGCTGCCCGACCTGGCCGAGCTGCGAAGGAAGCTCGATCGCTCCGATTCCTGCGTTGGGCATCCACGGGGTCATCGAGTTCGCCAACCGCCTGCTGACCACGGTGTTGGTCGTAGCCGTCGGCTGGGCGATCGTCGCGGCACGGCTGCAAAAGCAGCGCGACCGGATGCTCACCCGGCTCGCGTGGTCGATGTTCTGGCTCGTGGTGCTCAACGCGGTCGCCGGCGGGATCACCGTGCTCGTCAAGCTGAACCCCTGGGTCGTCGCGCTGCACTTCCTGCTGGCGATGGGTCTGCTCGCCGCGGCGACGCTCACGTGGCATCGGGCGAGATGGCGCGGCGAGCGCGGTCAGATCAGCCCGTCGTTGCCGCGGAACATCGCTCGCGCCACGCTCCTGTTCACCGCCGCGCTCGTCGTCGTCGGGACGATCGTCTCCGGGGCGGGGCCGCACTCCGGCGACACTGCCGAGGTGCCGCGCATTGGCATCCCGTGGACATCGGTCGTGCTGGTGCACGCGGCTCTTGCCGTGATCGTGATCGTCATGACCATCGCGCTGTACCTGGCGCTTCGCCGCACCCCCGATGTCGCCAGCGCGCGCCGCACGACACTCACCTTCCTCGCGGTGCTGCTGGCGCAGGGTGCGATCGGGGGAGTGCAGTCCCTGATCGGGATCCCCGCGGCGCTCGTCGCCCTGCACCTTCTGGGGGCCGCTCTGGTCTGGGTTGGCGCGATCCGGGTGGTCCTGGACGTCGAGCCCGGCCTCTTCGCACTCCGCAACCATGCAGGTAATGCCCAGGAACCGCAGCTCGAAGCCCGCGCGATCGCCAAGCCCGGCCTGTAGACTCGGAGGGTTCAGGAGCAAAGTTTCGCAGGGACGTCATCACGACGCAGGGACTCCCCGTTTCCCGGTTGCATCGCTCTCGCACACGGAATGCCGGTCCGAGCGGAATGGCTCGCCCCGGTGGGAAAAGAGGTCACTATGTCAGACGTGCTCATCGACCGGCCCGAACTTTCGGGGCTCGGGCAGTACGAGTTCGGTTGGTCCGATTCCGACGCCGCCGGCGCATCGGCCCGCCGCGGTATCTCAGACGAGGTGGTCACCGACATCTCCGCGCTCAAAAGCGAGCCCGAGTGGATGCTCAAGAACCGTCTCAAGGCCCTCAAGATCTTTGGCATGAAGCCGATGCCGACCTGGGGCGCCGATCTCACCGGGATCGACTTCGACAACATCAAGTACTTCGTGCGGTCCACCGAGAAGCAGGCCCAGAGCTGGGAAGACCTGCCCGACGACATCAAGGACACCTACGAGAAGCTCGGCATCCCCGAGGCCGAGCGCCAGCGACTTGTGGCAGGGGTCGCGGCCCAGTACGAGTCCGAGGTGGTCTACCACACCATCCGTGAGGACCTTGCGGCGCAGGGCGTGATCTTCATGGACACTGACACGGCGTTGCGCGAGCACCCGGAGATGTTCAAGGAGTACTTCGGCACGGTCATCCCCTCCGGTGACAACAAGTTCGCCGCGCTGAACACCGCGGTCTGGTCGGGTGGCTCCTTCGTCTACGTGCCGCCGGGCGTGCGCGTGGAGATCCCGCTGCAGGCATACTTCCGCATCAACACCGAGAACATGGGCCAGTTCGAGCGCACGCTGATCATCGCGGATGAGG
>JAYTXO010000132.1:0-4545 GCA_043742905.1 Microbacteriaceae bacterium
AGCCATGACGCACGGCGGACGTTGTCGTATGTGGAGAGCTCCCCCGTCTCGAGAATCACCTTGAGGCGTGCGGAGCTGCCATCCGGGCGGCGGCAGGCCCCTTTGACGGCGACGATCTGGTCGAAGACCTCGCCATAGCGGCCCGACAGAAAAGCCCCACGGTCGATCACCATGTCGATTTCGTCCGCCCCGTTCGACACGGCATCCGCGGTGTCGGCGAGCTTCACGCGGAGGCTCGCGCGTCCACTCGGGAACGCAGTCGCGACCGCCGCCACCGAAACCAGACTGCTGCCTGGACTGCTGCCTGGACTGCCGTGGGCAGGATCGCCGTGAGCGGCGCCGAGTGCGGCCACCGCATCCGGGACCATATCGCCGTAGACGCAGACCGCCGCGACCCGAGGAGCGGTCATATCGGATGGGTCGGGTGTCAGCGCCTTGGCGACGAGAGAGCGCACCTTGCCCGGCGTGTCCGCGCCCTCGAGAGTCGTCAGGTCGATCAGCTCGATGATCTTGTCGAGCGCCCAGGCCTTCGAGGTCGTCTTGATTGAGCGGGTGCCGAAGGCCGCCGCGCGCTGCTCGAGGCCAACCGCGTCGACGCCGCTGAGCCCCTCCAGGTGCAAACGCAGACTGCGTTCGGTGAGGTCGCCGCCGAGCAGGCGCGCGGCCCGTTCGGCCGGTGCGAGTGCCACGGACACCCGTGTCGTTTCCATCCGCCAAGTGTAGTTCGAGCGGGTGGTTCGGCCCTGCTGCGCACGGATTCGCTGGACTGACCCTTCCGACCTTGGCGCTGCCGTTGGCGCTGCCGTTGGTGCTGCCGTTGGCGCTGCCCGAGCTGGCCGCTCGGTACGCTGGCCGGATGACCACCACTGTTCCGGAGCGCTCCCGAACGCGCCGGACCGCCGGCATCGTCGGCGGAGTGATCCTCGCTCTCATCGCTCTCGGATTTGCGGTCCCGATCTACCTGCAGTTTTTCGTCTTCCGCGATTCGACGCTGGGCCTGGCCGCGAGCCGCACGAACGCGACTGCCTCGGGAACGCAGTGCGGCCCGGGCTTTCTGAGCACCCTGGTCTTGGTCGGCTACACCGCATGTCTGTTCGGCTTTGGGCTCCCGGTTGGTTTCACAGTGGTGCGGCTCATCCAGAAACGTCGCGCCTGGTATTGGCCGCTGATCTCGCTCGTGCTGGTAAGGGTCGGGTTCGTCATCACCACCGCAGTGCGCGGTAACCAGTACCGTCCGGTGGCTGGCTCGTGAGCGCGGCAGGCCTCGCGCTCGCCCTCGACCTGGGCGGGACCAAGGTCGAGGCCGGGCTGGTGTCGTCCGATGGCGCGATACTGCCCGGCACGCGCTTTCGGCAGCCAACCGGTGCCACGCTGAGTTCGGAGGAGCTTGAGGCATCTGTCGACACCGTCACGCGCCAGGTGCTCCAGACGCTGCCTGCCGATGCCGAGTTGCTCGGGGTCGGGGTCGGTGCGGCCGGTCCCATCGCGGTGCGAGGTGGCGCGGTCTCGCCGCTGAACTTGAAAGTTTGGCGCGGCTATAACTTGCGCGCGCAAATTGCGTCGATCGTGCCCGATGTCCCGGTCACGCTTCGCATGGATGGTCTCTGCATCACCCTGGCCGAGCACTGGATCGGCGCGGCGCAGGGCTACGACAACGTGATGGGCATGGTCGTCTCGACCGGTATCGGGGGTGGGCTGATCCTCGGCGGACAGACCGTAGCCGGCCCGAGCGGCAACGCTGGCCACATCGGCCACATCGAGGTCGCGGGCTTCGATGACCCGTGCCCTTGTGGTGGGCGCGGCTGCCTGGAGGCCGTTGCGTCCGGTCCGCGCACGGTGCGCTGGGCCCGCGAGCACGGTTTCGCGGGCGAGACCGGCGAAGATCTCGCAGCGGCGTACGCGGAAGGTGACCTGATCGCGATCCAGGCCGTGCAGCGCGCGGGACTCGCGATCGGACGAGCGATCGCCTCGGCCACCTCGCTGGTGGATCTCGAGATCGTGGCGATCGGCGGCGGCTTCTCGCACGTGACCCCAGACCTGTTTGACTTCGTGCGGCAGCCGATCGCTGAGCGTCACGAGTTCGACTACGTTCGGGCCGTGAAGGTGGTGCCCTCTGGGCTGTCCGGCGACGGACCGTTGGTCGGAGCCGCGGCGCTCATCCACCGCGCCGAGCTGGTGCCGACGGCTTAGTCCTAGTTGACGACCGTGGCACGCGCCGCACGTTCCGCCAGTTCGTCCTCGACGAAGCGGGGGCGGCCCAGCAGGAACACCGCGGGTGTCGCCAGCGCCACTCCGACGATGACGAGGACTAGCAACGGCAGGGACCAGGTGCCTGTCGCACCGTGGATTAGCCCGATCACGATCGGACCGAGCGCCCCGATCGCGTAGGCGAGGCCCTGCACGAAGCCGCTGAGCGTGACAGCGCCCACATGCGAACGCGTCCGCAGGTTGATCAGGGCGAGCGTCAGCGGAAACAGCAGGGGACCGAGCCCGGCCAGCACGGTCCACAGCACAGGGGCGGCGGCTGGCGCAAGCAGCAGACCGCCGTAGCCAATCAGAATGAAGGCGACCGCGGCGACGAGCAGGGGCGTGATGTTCTTCAGTCGAGTCACGAGGATCGGCGCCAGGATTCCGCACGGGAATCCCATGAACGCCCAGAGCGCGAGCAGCGACCCACCCTCCCCGCGCGACAGGCCAGCGGTGTCAACGAGGATCGACGGCAGCCAGGCGAAGGTGGCGTAGCTCACGAAGGCGGCTCCTCCGAACGCGCCGACCATCGCCCAGGCGACGACCGAGTGAGCCATGCGCGCGGCGAGAGCGGGCTCCGGCTCAGGCAGCACACCGGCGGCGGCTTCGTCGGCCTCGGCGGCGCGCGCCCGTTCGTGCCGCTCGCGCCGCAGCATCCCGATCCACGGAATCGCGGCGGTGAGCGCCACGACGAACCAGATGCCCAAGGAGGCGCGCCAGCCCACCGAGTCGGCAACCGGCACAGCGATGAGCGCCGGGATCGATGACCCAAACGACATGACCGTGATGTAGAGCGCGCTTACCAACCCGATGCGGTCGGGAAAGTACCGCTTCACGATCGGAGGCAGCAGCACGTTCGCAACGCCCACCCCGACGAGCGTGACCACTGTGGAGCCGAGCAGGACGCCCGCCGACGGCGCGAGTGCACGCCCGAGGTGGCCGAGCACCATGACGCCGATCGCCACCAGGAGGGTGCGGTCGAGTCCCAGTCGTCGCGAGATCGCGGGGGCCAGCAGGCCGCTGACGGCGAACGCGATCGGAGGCACCGCCCCGAGCAGACTGATGACGATCGCCGAAAGCCGGATGTCGCGCGAGATGTGATCGAGAATCGGCGAGACCGCGCCGACCGCTGTGCGAAGGCTGAGGGCGACCAGCGCAATCCCGACGAACCCCAGGATGCGGCCGCGCCACGGGGCGCGCACCGGCACCGCGAGGGCGGTCACGACGCGGGGGGCGGCGCTGACGACGCCGCAGCGTACGGCTCGGCAGCCAGGATCTCGCGGATCCGGTCGTCGTCGCGGTGCAGTTGCTCGACGAGCGCCTCCACCGACGCAAACTTGTTCATCGGCCGCAGATACTGGACGAACTCCAGCACGATTGGCTTGTCGTAGAGGTCGAGACGCTGGTCGAAGATATGGGTTTCCACCTGGTGCATCGGCACCCCATCGAAGGTCGGATTGTTGCCGATCGAGGTGGCCGCGCCGTAGCGCTCACCGTCGATGTTGGCCCAGCTCGCGTAAACACCGTCGGGCGGGAGGTAGCCCTCGATCGCCGGGTCGAGGTTGGCGGTCGGGTACCCGAGCTCGCGTCCGCGCTGCTCACCGTGCACCACCGTCGAGCGGATGCTTGGCGCTCGTCCGAGCAGTTGCGCGGCCTCACGCACCCAGCCCCTGGCAAGGAGCTCGCGCACCCAGGTGGACGAGACGCGACGGGTCGCCCCGGAACTGTCCACCTCCACCTCCTCCACATCCTCCAAAATCTCGACGTCGAAGCCATGCGCCACCCCGAGGCGGCGGAGCAACGCCACGTCGCCGGCACCGTGCGATCCGAAGCGAAAGTCGACGCCGCAAAGCACAACCTGCGCGTGCAGCGCCTCTACCAGCACGGACTCGACAAAGTATTCCGGGGTCTCTGCCGCCAAATCGTGGTCGAAGTGCAGCATCACCGTGGCGTTGACGCCCGCGGCGTCCAGCATCTCGTGCTTCTGGGCGTTGCTGACGAGCGGCTCGGGGCAGGTCTCCGGGGAAAGCAGGTTCAGCGGATTCCGGTCGAAGGTGACGACGACGTCGCGTAGTCCGCGCTCAGTGGCGAGTTGGCGCAACTGGCGCAACACATCGCGGTGCCCGAGGTGCAGCCCGTCGAACTTGCCGATGGTCACGGCCGTCGGGCCGAAGCCGGGGGGCACCTCGCCCAGCCCGTCGAAGATCTGCACGGTCAGGCCTTCGGACCCGGGGTGGGGTCCTGCCCAGCACTGCGGCGCAGGTAGAGCAGTCCGAGCACGGGGAGCGCGAGCGGGAT
>JAYTXO010000133.1:0-2786 GCA_043742905.1 Microbacteriaceae bacterium
CGGAAAGCCTGCTGGACCTCGTTGGCGAGTTCGAGGGTCTTGACCGACCTTGGATCCGTTGCTGAGCTGGGCCCCGTGCGCCCGAAGATGTAGCCGAGGCTGATGACCGCGCCCGACACCGCTCCGCACATGCACTTGGAGCGGCCGACCCCCACAGGGAAGCCGGATGCCGCGGCGATCAGGGCCTCGGGCATCTCGGGGGCGATGTTGTCGCGCACAGATGCGACGATCGCCTCGGAGCAGTAGTAGTCGCCGCGCTCGTAGTACGCCTCGGCATCCTGCTGCACTTTGCGCACATCGACTGAAGAATCCATGCGACCCCCTTGCTCGATGCTACATAACGACTCCGGGCGAACGTCGCGACTTCAAGTGACGTCCCTCGCTTAGGCGTAAGCATATGTAATACCTCGCATACGCGCAACTGATACGCGAGAGAAGCGTGCTGTGCGCAGCGTCCTCATCAGCCCTCCAGCGGGTATTACCCAGTCATGTCCATCGGATACATCCACTCGATCGAAGTAGGCAGCTTCGTCGATGGGCCGGGAGCCCGGTTCGTCGTCTTCCTGTCCGGCTGCCCGCTGAGTTGCCAGTACTGCCACAACCCCGACGTCTGCCGCGTCGCCGGCGAGCGGACGGAGTCCGCGGCTGTGGTGGCCCGGATGGCCAGGGTCGCCCACTTCGTCATGGCCGCTGGCGGCGGGGTCACCGTCAGCGGTGGCGAGCCGCTCGCGCAGGCCGACTTCGCGACCGACATCCTCAAAGGCGCCAAGTCGCTCGGCTTGCACACTGCCCTGGACACGTCCGGCTACTTGGACGACCGCGTCACCGCCGAGATGCTCGACAACATCGACCTCGTGCTGCTCGACATCAAGTCTTGGGACGAAGCCACCTATCGCGAGGTCACGGGCGTCGAGATCGCTCCGACCCTTCGGCTGGCGCGACGGCTCTCCGACATGTGCAAGCCGATGTGGGTGCGATTCGTCCTGGTCCCCGGGCTCACCGACGAGGCGGCCAACATCACCGGCCTCGCGCGCTTCATCGCGACCCTGACCAACGTGGACAGGGTCGAGATCGTCCCCTTCCATCAGATGGGACGGCACAAATGGGAGGAGCTCGGGGTGCCGTACTCCCTGAGCGACACGCCGCCGCCCACCCCCGACGACATGCGCCGCGCGAAGGAGCTGTTCGAAGCCGAAGGGGTGAGAGTCGGCGTCCAGCACGTTGCGCCCTGCACTACCAACCAACGACCCACGGAGGTGCTCCACGATGAAGACCGCTGACGAGCTGCGCGAGCTGGAGCCGGCATGGTCCGGTTTCGCACCGGGCGAATGGTGCGACCGGATCGACGTGCGCGACTTCATCCAACGAAACTACGCTCCCTACGACGGCGACGGCGGCTTCCTGGCTGCGCCGACCGAGCGCACCGGGCACCTGTGGGGCAAGGTCGAGGAGCTCATGCGCGCGGAGAGCCTGCGGGGCATCTTGGACGCCGACACAGACATCGTCTCCACCATCACGGCCCACGCGCCGGGGTACGTCCAACGCGACCTCGAGGTCATCGTCGGGCTGCAAACCGACAGACCGCTCAAGCGGGCCATCCTCCCTCTCGGCGGCATCCGCATGGTCGAGAGCGCGCTCAACGCATACGGCTTCGAGCTCTCCCCCGAGATCAAGCGGGCGTTCGGCGTCCGCGGATTCCGCAAGACGCACAACGACGGCGTCTTCGACTGCTACACCGAGGAGATGCGCAAGGCCAGGAAGTCGGGGATCATCACCGGCCTACCCGACGCATACGGCCGCGGACGCATCATCGGCGACTACCGGCGCGTCGCGCTGTACGGCACCGACCGGCTCTTGGCGGACAAGAAGGCGCAGCACGCCTCGCTCGCCGACCGGGACATGACCGGGGAGAACATCCGCCTGCTCGAGGAGATCTCTGAGCAGTACCGCGCGCTCGAGGACTTGCAAAAGATGGCGGGTACCTACGGCTGCGACATCGCCAAGCCAGCACGCACGGCGCGCGAGGCCGTGCAGTGGCTCTACTTCGCCTACCTCGCGGCGGTCAAGGAGCAGAACGGGGCCGCCATGAGCTTGGGGCGCACCTCGACATTCCTTGACCCCTACTTCGAACGCGACCTCGGCTCGGGCTCGATCACCGAGTCCGAGGCGCAGGAGATCATCGACCACTTTGTGATGAAGCTCAGGATGGTGCGCTTCCTTCGCACTCCCGAGTACAACGAGCTGTTCTCCGGCGATCCCACGTGGGTGACCGAGGCCATCGCCGGTGTGAGCGAGGACGGCCGGCATATGGTCACGAAGTGCTCGTACCGCTACCTGCGGACCCTGTTCAACCTCGGCTCGGCGCCCGAACCCAACATGACGATCCTGTGGTCGGCTTCGCTGCCGCGGTCCTTCAAGGAGTACTGCGCGCGGGTCTCGGTGGAGACGAGCGCGATCCAGTACGAGAACGACGACACCATGCGCGAGGTCTACGGCGACGACTACGGGATCGCCTGCTGCGTCTCGGCCATGCGCGTGGGCAAGCAGATGCAGTTCTTCGGTGCGAGGGCGAACCTTGCGAAGGCGCTGCTGTACGCCATCAACGGCGGCCAAGACGAGCTCTCGGGAGTGCAGGTGGCCCCACCCAGCGAGCCGATCGGCGGCGACGTGCTCGATTTCGACGAGGTCATGGCGAAGTACGACGCGATGCTCGGCTGGCTGGCGCGGACCTATGTGGGCGCGCTCGACATCATCCACTACATGCACGACAAGTACGACTACGAGCG
>JAYTXO010000134.1:0-5894 GCA_043742905.1 Microbacteriaceae bacterium
GGGGGGGTGACACCTTTCGACACCTCGGATGGCGAGCGGTTCTGGCGCAGCGCGCTGCGCGCCCGCTGTCCCCTCCCTACGTTCGATGCTGGGCCGCGAGATGGCCCGTCAGGACGGTTACCGCCGCCAGCTCTTGGCCAAGTTCGACTTGTTCTTGATCGACTGCTAGCAAAGTCAGGCAACCTGCAGGCTCAGCGAGGTTTCGGCGCTCGACGCGAACGCCAGTGGCCCACGATTGCCGCCGAGCGGGCCGGTAACCCACCGCACCGACCAGCCCTCGCCCAGACGATCTGCCCCCGAAAGCACGGTCGCTGTGACGGTGTCACCCGTGCGGCGGACCTCGAACTCGGCCACCGTCGCGGCCCTGCTGTCGCTGACGGAGACGGCCGTCGACGCGCCATCCGCCAGACCAAAGACCTCAAGCGTCACGCCTGCGGCATAGTCGTAGTCCGGCCGATCCTGAACGGCGCCGATCGGGATGACCGCACCCGGGCGGGCCAGCAGCGGCAACGCGTCGACCGCGTACACCTCGTTCAGCCAGCGGCCGCCGGAGCGCGGCTGCCCGTCAACGAAGCCGATCCACTCCCCCGCGGGCAGGTAATATTCGACCGCGCCCGCATCGCTGAAAACGGGTGCAACCAGCAAGTCTGCGCCGAGCATGTACTGGCGATCCAGCATCGAGCTGGTGCGGTCCTCCGGGAACTCCAGCAGCATCGAGCGCATGACCGGGATACCGGTGGCGTTGGCCTCGACCGCAGCGTTCCAGAGGTACGGCATCATCGTCATCCGCATCCGGGTGAAGTCGCGCGCAACGCGGACCGCCTCGTCGCCGAACGCCCACGGCACACGGTACGACGTGGAGCCGTGCAGGCGCGCGTGCGAGGACAAGAGGCCGAACTGCAGCCAGCGAATGAACAGAGTCGCGCTCGGGGTGCCCTCGAATCCGCCGATGTCGTGGCTCCAGAACCCGAATCCGCTCATGCCAAGCGAGAGACCACCCCGCAAGGACTCGGCCATCGACGGATAGGTCGACTCGCAGTCCCCGCCCCAATGCACCGGGAAGGACTGGCCGCCGACGGTCGCCGAGCGGGCGAAGAGCACGGCTTCGCCGGTGCCGCGCACGGACTCGACGGCCTCGAACACGATGCGGTTGTAGAGCAGCGCGTAGTAGTTGTGCATGAGTTGCGGGTCCGAGCCGTCGTGCCAGACGACATCGGTCGGGATGCGCTCGCCGAAGTCCGTCTTGATCGCGTGCACGCCGGCCCGCAAAAGACCGCGCACCTTGGCGGCGAACCACTCTGCTGCCTCGGGATGCGTGAAATCGATGATCGCCATCCCGGCCACCCATAGGTCGCTCTGCCAGACGCTACCGTCCGGGCGCCGAAGCAAATAGCCCTTGCTCTCCGCCTCGGCGAACAGTGGTGCGCGCTGACCGAGGTAGGGGTTGATCCAGATGCTGGTGTGCAGGCCACGCTCGGCGAAGCGGGCCAGCATCGCGGCGGGGTCTGGGAAGACATCCGGGTCCCACTCGAAGTCGCACCAATTGAGCGGTTTCATCCAGTAGCAGTCGAAGTGGAAGACGCTGAGCGGGATCTCACGCTCAGCCATTCCGTCGACAAAGCTGGTGACGGTGGCTTCGTCGTAGTCGGTGGTGAACGAGGTCGACAGCCAGAGTCCAAACGACCACTGCGGCGGCAGCGCGGGGCGCCCGGTCAGTGCCGTGTAGCGCTCCAGGATCGCCTTCGGCGTGGGGCCGTAGATCACGTAGTAGTCGAGCGCGTTGCCCGGAACGGAGAACTGGACAGAGGAGACGACCTCACTGCCGACCTCGAATGAGACCCGCGCGGGCGAGTTAACGAAGATTCCGAATCCCGCGTCTGTGACGAAGAACGGGATCGACTTGTATGCCTGCTCGCTGGCCGTTCCCCCGTCCTGATTCCAGGTGTCGACCACCTGGCCGTTCTTCACGAAAGCCGTGAAGCGCTCGCCGAAGCCGTAGACATTGGCGCCAACGGGCAGTTCGAGCCGTTGGATCATGTGCCGGATCTCGTGGTCGTCATCGATCGAGCCCGTCGAGCGGGCGGTTGCCGAGGTCAGCGCGCGGTCGTCGGCGCCGAAACTGAGACTCCATGGTCCATGCGTACTGATCGCGGCAGTCAGGGCACCCGAGCTCAGGCTCACCGCGTCGTCGCCGTGAACGATCTCGACCGTCGGATGCCCATCCCGCACCTCGAAATGGCTGCGAGCCGGGTCGGACTGCAGCAGGTGACGCACGCTAACCCCGACTACGTTCTCGGCGGGAGAGGAAAGCTCCACCGAGATCGAGGCGGTATTGAGGTGCGAGCCGCGATCGACGTGCGGTCTGGTGAGAGCGGCCACCGACACCGTGGATCCCGTGGTGCGCACATCCATGGTCTCTGCGGCCAGGTGCGCTGTCATGCCCTCTCGGAGTAGCCAGTACCCGTCATTGAACTTCATGGTGTCCTTATCTCCTTTTTTGGCGCGGCGCCGAAGCGGGACGTGGCCGTGCTTGAACGAATGGTGATGACCGGTGCGAGCAGCCGGATCTCGGCGTGCGCCGTGCCATCCACAAGACCCAGCACCATGTCGACAGCCGCGGCCCCGATGTCGGCGGTGGGGATGGCGATGCTCGTCAGCGCCACCCGCTGATTGACAGCGAGGTCGGACGGGCAGAGCGCGACAACCGAGACGTCGTCGGGCACTCGCAGGCCTTCGTGCGCCAGGACGGCGAGCACCTCGGGCAGGATCGCCTCGTTATGCACGACGAGTCCGGTGGTCTCCTGGTGCTTGGCGAAGTGCCCGAGCAGCACCGCGCGCGTCGATTGATAGCTCGGTTCGACGGCGTACCAGAAGCCAGCGAGCGAGCAGCGCTCGCTCGCACGCTCGAAGCCCTGGCGAAAGCGGTACGCGTAGGAGCTCCGCCGGTCGTACACGGCCGCTGGCGACCCCAGCATCGCGATGCTGCAATGGCCGAGTGCGGCGAGGTGCTCGACGGCAAGCTCGGCCGCTTCTGCCATGTCGAGGTCGATTGCGGAAAGGCCGTTGGTGCGGCCTGGATTGCCGATCATCACGGAGGGGATCTCCAGCGCGGTCAGCATCGGAATCCTGCGGTCGGCGATCTCGATATCCATCACGATGACCGCGTCGACGAGTGAGGAGCTGCTCACGCGCTCGAGACCCTCGAGGCCCTCCTCCTGCGTGACCAGCAGCACGTCGTGGTGGCGGGCGCGGGCGGCCATAGCCACCGCAGCGACGAACTGCATGAGAACGGGAACGTTGTTATCAGGGCGAAAAGGCGCCACCAGCGCGATGGCGTTGGCTCGGCGACTGGCGAGGGCCTGCGCGCGGGCGTTGGGGCGGTAGCGGAGCTTTTTGATGCTGCGCGTGACGCGCTCGACGGTCTCGATCGAGATGCGCCGCTTGCCCGAAAGCACATAGCTGACTGTGCTGGCCGACACACCGGCGTCATCGGCAACATCGGCGATGGTCACCACTTCGGCCGCCCCTCCCTGAAGTCCGACCACAATCGTCGAAGCGCTTCGACATCTTATGCTCCCGGCATCGACGAGTTCAAGTGATGATGGCATGCTGGGGGAATGGCCGATCCGACGTCCGTCTCCCCCACCGACGAGCAATTCCTGCTCCAGGCGATCGACACGGCCCGTCGCGCGCGCGAGAACGGCAACCATCCCTTCGGCGCGATCCTGGTGACGAAGGACGGACACGTCGTTGAGGGTGAGAACACCGTGGTCACCGAGTCAGACCCAACTGGCCACGCCGAGACCAACCTGGTGCGCATCGCGAGTCGCACCCTGGGCCGCCAGGAACTGCACGCGAGCACGCTGTACACCAGCGCCGAGCCCTGCGCGATGTGCTCCGGCGCGATCTACTGGGCCGGCATCCCGCGGGTCGTCTACGCGCTGCCCGAGCAGCAGCTCGCCGCGATGGTCCCGAGCCAGGATGGCGAGCCCACGATGGATCTACCCTGCCGCGAGGTATTCGCCGCTGGCGGGCGCACGGTGTGCGTCGCCGGTCCGGCCTTGCTCGACCAGGCCGCGGCTGTTCACGCCGGGTTCTGGGGTAACCGCTAGTAAGCATCCGGGACAATAAAAGCCCCGCCATTGGCAAGAGTCGACTGGCTTTGGTGTGCCTCCGGAACGTAACCTTTGACCCGTTGCTTAGCCTCGGAAAGTCACGGCTGCCGTGCTGCGATCTCATCGCCGATTTGGCCAATCGCCCAGTCATCACTCAATCGCTCGCGCGGCTCCACCTCACCGACCCTTTGATATGATGATTTCATCATACCTTCAAATGAGAGACCGCACCGGATGAAGGCGGCCGCGCGAGTGCCCCACACCGTAGGTGGATCATTTCTTGTCGACGCCGGCGTCGATGATGGCGACTTCGAGACCGGGCGCTTCAACGCGTGGAGTTGGTTCCCGCTGCTGACCGTGAGCACGGTCGACTGGATGCTCGAGTACGACCGTGGATACTTCGGGCGATGACACCCACCCAGGTGCGCCGACTCAATGAAGTAATCAGCCCGTGCAGACTTGCCGACATGGACCAGTACACAAACAGTCAGCGCCCGCTCTACGAAGTGAAAGCGAACCTCTTCAAAGGCCTCGCCCATCCGCTTCGCGTTCGCGTTCTCGAGGTTCTCGCTTCAGCGGAATCGGTCTCGGTCAGCGATCTGCTCTCCGATACTGGCCTCGAAGCTTCTCACCTCTCCCAACACCTATCGGTACTCCGACGCCACAATCTCGTCGTTGCCGAGCGGCGAGCAAGCCAGGTCTTCTATCGCTTGGCCTACCCGCAGGTGGCCGACCTCCTGAAAGTGTCGCGCGCCCTCTTGACCGAAATCCTCGAGCACACCCAGCAGCAACTGGCCTCATCCGTCACTCAGACAAATCCGACATCGCGCACAATTCCCGAATCGCGGTACTAAGCCCGTGCGACCCCTCCGCTATGTGCGCCCGCTCCTGCCCTCACGGCAGGACTATCGCGGCACACCGCGCACCTGGCGGGGCGATCTTCTCGCCGGCATCACGGTAGGCATCGTCGCTCTGCCGTTGGCTCTCGCTTTCGGAGTCAGCTCCGGGGCGGGCGCGGAGGCTGGTCTGATTACCGCGATCGTGGCGGGACTTGTCGCCGCGGTATTCGGAGGCTCGAACATTCAGGTCTCCGGGCCCACCGGTGCCATGGTTGTGGTCCTTGGCCCGATTGTCGTCTCTCACGGGGTCGGCGCCGTCGCCGTCGTCAGCGTCCTGGCTGGCGTGATCGTTGTTGTCCTCGGCCTGGCCAAGCTCGGCCGTATCGTGTCGTACCTCCCGTGGCCGGTGATCGAAGGATTCACCCTCGGCATCGCGTCCATCATCTTCTTGCAGCAAGTGCCCGCCGCGATCGGAATGACACCCGGTCCCAGTGGCAACGCGCTCGTTGCCGCGGTCGAATCCCTCGGACACGTGCGTTGGCCAGCGGTGCTGTGGCCACTGCTCGCGGTCATTGTGGTGGGTGCCGTCATACTTCTCGCCCCACGAGTCCACAAACAGCTGCCGGGGTCGATTATTGGAATCGTCGTCGTGACGGTGGCCGTTAGCCTCTCGGGACTGCCGCTGTCCAAGATCGGGGCACTCCCCTCGTCACTCCCCGCGCCAAGATTGCCGTCCGTGGACTCGGCGACATTTCTGGCGTTGGTCGGCCCGGCGCTAACCGTCGCAGCTCTGGCCGCGATCGAATCGCTTCTGTCGGCTCGCGTCGCCGCCTCGATCTCCGACACCGGCCCGTACGACGCGGACCGGGAACTCGTTGGTCAAGGGCTAGCCTCCATCGCGTCGGGGCTCTTCGGTGGCATGCCCGCCACTGGGGCGATC
>JAYTXO010000135.1:0-31668 GCA_043742905.1 Microbacteriaceae bacterium
GTGAGCCAAGCCGGAACACTTCCCGTGTCGCGGTGGCCCACTCGGCGAGCAGGTCAATGTCGAGGGTGGTTGATTCGATGATGTTCATTAGTTTTCTCCTTGGATGGTGTTGCGAGTGTGCTGATGCGTCTCCGAAGGTGTGCGATTGGGTGTGCACACTGCCGGGGATTGGCGCATATAGAAGGGGATCCGCGTTGGGGATCGGACGTCTCAGCCCAATGAAAACGGACCAGAAGAGACGCCTAGGTACTACCGGAGATACCGGGTGCTTCCCTACGGATCAGAAGGTTGGGGGTTCGAATCCCTTCGGGCGCACCAAGGAAAGGCCTGGTCAGAAGCATGTTCTGGCTAGGCCTTCCTCTTTGCGCGACGGGCCCGGGCATTTCAGGGGCATTCGAGGGTTGAAAAGTCGGCCCGGACGAGCCCGCTGCTTACCCGGGGACGAGTACTTCGTGACTGGGGTCTGATGCAGGATCGGGTGTCACCTGATCTTTAGGGATTCGTCCCTGAGGGAGGATGTCATCATGCCCGGTCCATACCCCCAGGAGTTCCGCGAGGATAATGTCGCGGTTGCTCGTCGTAGGGAGCCAGGTGTCACGTTGTCGCAGGTCGCGAAGGAGTTCGGGGTCTCGGATGCGACGTTGACAAACTGGCTCAAACAAGCTGATGTCGAGGAAGGCCGAAAGCCCGGTCAGACCCGCGATGACGCTGCCGAGGTGCGGGAGCTGCGGCGCCGGAATCGGCTGCTCGAGCAGGAGAATGAGGTGCTGAGGAGAGCGGCGGCATATTTGTCGCAGGCGAACCTCAAGCTCGGCGGCTACCCAAAATGATCTACCCGCTCGTGAGCGAGCTGGCTGCTGACGGGATCCCCGTCACAGTCGCGTGCCGGGTTTTGAAGCTTGCCAGACAGCCGTATTACCGGTGGAAACAGCAGCCGGTGGATGAGGCCGGCTGGGTGCGAGCTCATCGCGTGAACGCGCTCGTGAACGCTCACCGGGAAGATCCGGAGTTCGGGTATCGATTCCTCGCAAACGAGGCCCGCAAGGCTGGGTGGCGGATGAGTCGCCGGACCGCGTGGTCGCTGTGCTCTGCGGCGGGGATCACCTCGGCAGCGCAACGGCGTCGGCGGAGCAAGAACAAGAAGCAGGGCCCGCCGGTATTCGACGACTTCGTGCGCCGCAACTTCACCGCAGCCGCGCCGAACCAGGTCTGGCTCACCGACATCACCGAACACTGGACCGGTGAAGGCAAGCTCTACTGCTGCGCGATGAAAGATCTCCACTCGAACCGGATCGTCGGTTACTCGATCTCGGATCGGATGACCGCGAAACTCGCCGTCGACGCCCTGGAGAACGCGGTCGCACGACGGGGCGATGTCGCCGGTTGCATCGTCCACGCCGACAGGGGCAGCCAGTTCCGAAGCCGGCGGATGGCATCGGCCCTGAACCGTCACGGCATGGTCGGTTCCATGGGTCGCGTCGCCTCCGCGGGCGACAACGCCGCGATGGAGTCCTTCTGGTCGTTGCTGCAGAAGAACGTCCTGAACCAACGCAGCTGGCCCACCCGCCAGGACCTCCGACTGGCGATCGTCGTTTGGATCGAACGCAAATATCACCGGCAGCGCCCACAAGACGCACTCGGCGGGTTGACCCCAATCGAGTTCGAAGCAAAACTAACCCCGACCGCGAACCTCGCGGCCTAAACCGAAACTGACACCCGATCCTGCATCAGACCCATTCTTGTGGACCTGGACGAGTTCGCCCACGTGCGGGTGGTTCGTGCTCGGGAGACTGCGCCAAGGGTCGCGGCAAGCCCGATTGAGGCAAGGGCCACAAGAAGCTCCGTGACCCCGTCAGTGCTGGATGCGGGTGCGTAACGGGCCGGCTCGTCGTCGGCCACACTGCTCGCCACGCCTCCTCTGAGCTGACCATTCGTCACAGTCGAAGCATCCGGCCAGCTCGTGTTCGACCTCAGCGATCTGAGGAGTCAGCCTCCGCCGCGTAGACGGCGAATGTTGCTTCTCCAGGCCGCGAGCAGCGGGTCGATGCCGGTGACGCGGGTCAGCGCGACATCGGACGGGTCGACGCCGAACGCTGTCACGATCACGGCTTGTCCGTCGGTGAGCGGGCACCTCGCCGCCGCTGCCTTCGCCGCGCCTATCGATGAAGCGGAACGTCGCCCGGTATTCCAGCTTGGAAAGCGAGCGGAAGGTGGCACGAGCAGAAGCGCGACAGCGCAGTCGTCGTCGGAGAGAATAGCCAGATGAGCATCGAAACAACGCCGCTACCGCCGTTTGTCGATATGGCCTGGCTCGAGGAGCACGTCGAGACTGTCGTTTTGGTGGACTCGCGCTGGTATATCGACGGGTCGTCTGCGCCGGACGCTTATGCCAGGGGCCACCTCCCTGGAGCGGTGTATCTCGATTTCGATCAATGGTTGTCGGGGGACCCTGTGGGGAGCGGGCTACATCCGTTGCCCGATCCGGAGAGATTCGCATCCGGAATGGCTTCGGTTGGCATTAGCAACACCACCACCGTGATCGCCTACGACGACGTGGGGGGTGTCATTGCGGCACGTCTGGTTTGGATGTTGCGCGCCATTGGCACCGCGGCGGCGCTCCTTGACGGAGGCATGCAGGCGTGGAAGGGACCGTTGGAAACCTCTCCGTACACCAGACCCGCGACGACATTCTTCTCCCGACCGTGGCCGACAAACGAACTCGTGCCTCTCGCGAACCTCGACTCGGCACAGCAGCTCGTAGACGCCCGCAACGCCGACAGGTTCGATGGCTCAGTGCAGGCTCCCACCGATCCGCGCCCCGGCCACATTCCCGGGGCGGTGAGCGTTCCGTGCCGGGCAAACCTCACGGCGGAAGGGCGCGTAATGCACCGAGACGAGCTACGCAAAACCTTCCAAGCGGTCGGCATCAGTGACGCGGCTACGGTGGTTTCCTACTGTGGGTCCGGGGTGACCGCGTGCCACAACCTCCTTACGATGGAGTGGGCTGGCCTTGGGCGCGGACGGCTCTACGTGGGCGGTTGGTCGGAGTACGGAGCACACTTCGAGCTTCCTGCGGAGACGCTGAGCTTCTTGGATACATCGCCTCAGCGATGAAGCTTTCCGAGCACGAACCGCCTGTGGTTATCCGGTGGGAGCAGTGTCCGACCAGGACAATGCAGACCAGATTTTGGAGTCAACCGGCTTGAGCCACCTGGCGGAGCTGTGGATGCTCATCATCGGTGGTCGCGACGCACCCATCACGGCGCAGATCGTTGAGGCGACACCGGCCAAAGTCACTGCGAAGAGTGTCGACTACGGATGTGGAGGCGAGCATGGGACCGCTTTCACTTTCAGCCCACGAGGCCGCGACTCTGAACCCTCGTGAGTGGGCTGACTTTGGCCGGGGGTCACGACAGCTGTGACGAGACCGTCCAGGCGGTCCGTCGAATGACTCGCTCGAGGGAGTCTGCGCGCGAGGCGAAGTCCTCTGCCGACACCGACACCGACACCGCTCCAATGGTGTGGCCGTGTGCGGAGCAAACCGCTGCTGCGATGCAGGCCAGGCGTGGCATGTACTCCTCCACCTCTACGGCAATCCGTTCATGACGCACCGTGTCGAGTTTCTCCCGCAGGCGGGCCGCGCCGGTGATGCTCCGGGCAGTTAGCGCGAGGAGGGAATGTTCTTCAAGGTAGCGATCGAGGTCTTCGCGGCTCTTCGCGGCGAGCATGAGTTTGCCGAAGGCGGTGACGTGGCTCGCGTCGGCGAAACCGACGTGCAACTGGCCGATTCGTGGATGGGTTGGCGAGTCTGCGATGTGTGCCACGACGATCTCGTCAGCATGGAAGGCGGTCAGGTAGACGGGCGCGCGAAGCTCATCCCGCGCCGCTTCCAGCACCGCCCGGACGTCTGGGGTGGCATGTATCTGCCGGTTTGCGGCGAGCCCGAGCAACGCAACGGCCCGCCCCAATACGTAGCGCGGAACTTGCCCTCGCCTGAGTAGGTATCCCTGTCGCTGCAGCACCCCCACCAGGCGATACGTCGTTGACAGGCTCAGCCTGAGCGCTACTGCGATGGACGCAACCTCTGCACCGTCCGCGGTCGAACCAACCACCTCGAGCACCTTGAGCATGCGCTCAACGGCCTGGGTGCCGGAAGCGCCCTCCTGCTCCATCGCAGTGCTCATGCCCACATGGTACGTGGCCCGTCACAGCGCGCGAACGGCTGATCTGCTGGTGTTTCGCACATTGTGGGAAAGCGGGTTGCCAGGCGGTGCCGCGGTGGTCACGCTGCTCGGGTGGTTGGCATATCTGCCCGCCCGCTGACAAGGAAGTTGGCCACATGGCTCGCATCATTATTCTCACCGGCGATGCCGCTGAGACTCTCGAGGTTTTCTACCCGTATCACCGACTGCAGGAGGCAGGATACGAGGTACACATCGCTGCACCGGAGAAAAAGAAGCTGCAGTTCGTCGTGCATGACTTCGTCGAGGGATTCGACACTTACACCGAGAAGCCTGGGCACAGCTGGGATGCCGACATTGCCTTTAAGGATGTTGAGCCGGCCGATTATGTTGCAGTAGTCATCCCGGGCGGTCGTGCACCCGAGTACATCCGCAACGACGAAAACGCGAAACGCATAGTTCGCTCATTCTTCGATCGCAACGCCCCCGTCGCGGCCACCTGCCATGGGCCGCTGCTACTGGCATCCGCAGGTGTGCTCCAAGGAAGAATAATTTCCGCCTATCCACAGCTGGCGATCGACGTGCAGTTGGCCGGAGCCACCTTCGAGAACGGCGGCGCGGTCGTGGACGGCAACCTGGTCAGTGCGCGTGCATGGCCAGACAACGGCACATGGATGGGAGCCTTCCTGAGCGCTCTCGAAGCCGCTGGGATCGCAGCATGAACCCTCTGGTGGCGGTGGGAATCACGGTGGGGATCCTCGCAGGCGCGTGGACATGGGCGAGCTCCAGCCTCGGCCTCACCACCTGGGTCGCATTCGTCACCTGGGCGTTGTTCTTCGCCGCAGGCGGCAAGCTGGCCGGATTGGCGAAGGTGCCGCCGGCCGTCCTCACGGGACTCCTCCTTGGCTGGGTGGTCCTGAGCATCACGAAAGTGATTCCGTCCGTGTGGACTGTCTCAGTCGGTGTGGCGTTGATCGCTTTCATCATGTGCGCCCAAGCCAACTGGGGTGTGCTGTCGTTCGTCCCCGGGGCGTTCGCGGGTGCGGCGTTGCTGTTCGGGACAGGCGGTGACTGGCTGGGCGCCGCGATCGCCGCCCTCGTCGGAGTTGGCCTCGGATTCGTTAGTGAGTGGAGCGGCGGCCTTCTCGCAAAAGTTGGTAGGGCGATCCCCGCTCGAGAGCGCGAAACCGCTTCCGCAAGTTGAGAGCGATTGGCCCGCCTCCCATGCCAGGCGGGCCAAGTACGCGACCTGAAGTCAGAGGCTCATAAGGGCGAGCAAGCGCGCGCCCCTTTCGGTGCCCAAATGATCACGCGGCTATGCCGCGAGTGTTGCCAAATTGTCGCCAACAGTCGTGGATCGTGGCTCGGGGCCAGGGGTGCTCGATGATGAGAGCGCCTCTGAGATCCGAGATCGTCACCGCCCGCCCGGCATCCATGACGCGGACCCTGCGACCTGCCAGGACACGGCCGATTCCGAATTGGATGCCGCGGAACTCGACGGCGCCGGTGTTGCCGACTTTCTTCACCCGGATCTCTTCCGAGCGCCCCAGGATCGGGGCGTGCGGGGTGGCCGGCCTTGCTCACAACTCTGAGTAGAACCGTTGCGGGCCTTACTTAGCCGTACTAGGGATGGGGCGCTGCGGCCTCTCTGGGTCATCGACGATCGCATCTACGGAATCAGGCAGCTGTGCCGCTTCACTGGTCCGCTGGGATCCTTTGCGGGCAGGATGGATGGCATGGTACGAACCGTGATCGCCCGACAGTTCGGCGATATCCAGGACCTCGAGGTCGTCGACCTTCCGGTTGCGCAACCGGAGGCAGGCCAGGTGAGGATCGCCGTACGCGCCGCCGCCATCAACCCTGCCGACGTGAAGCAGCTGCGTGGCATGTTCGGCGGGAAGACCTTCCCGCTGCGGCTGGGCTCTGAAGTAAGCGGTGTTGTCACCGCTGTCGGACCGGATGCGATCGGCCCAGCCGGACCGATCGCCGTCGGCGACGAGGTAGTCGGTTATCCCGTGCGCGGCGGATTCGCGGCCGAACTGATCGCGAAGGCCGACTCGGTGCTGCCGAAGCCGATCGGCCTCGGCTGGGGCCAGGCTGCGGGACTGCTCGTCGGCGCCGTGACGGCGTTCCACCTGGTGGAGTCTGTGGCCGTTGCCGCCGGCGACCGCGTGATCGTGCACGGCGCCACCGGCAACGTCGGGCTCGCGGTCGTGCAGCTCGCGCGCCTGCGCGGCGCGGAGGTGATCGGCACGGTGAGCGTCGCCCACAAGGATGAGTTGCGTGCGTTCGGCGCGGTCCCCGTGCTCTACGGCCCGGGCCTGGAGCAGCGGCTGCGCGCGCTGCTGCCGGATGGGGCGGATGTCGCGCTCGACACAGTCGGCACCGACGAGGCCCTCGATGCCTCCGTGGCGCTCGTGCGTGACCGGCAGCGGATCGCGACCGTCGCCGGATTCGCGCAGGCACCCGCTCTCGGCATCCGTCTGCTCGGTAGCGGGCCGGGAGCAGACCCGGGCACCGCGCTGCGCTCGGCCGCACGACTCCCGATGCTCCAACTCGCCGGGGACGGATTGCTTGTCGGACCGCCTGTCATCGCCTTTCCGCTCGGGCAGGTGCGGGAGGCGATGACGCTTGTGAGCGGCGGGCACTCGGGCGGCAAAGTCGTTCTGACACCTTGAGCCAGCCCACGATCATGCCCAAGTGGCAGACTGGCGCCATGAGCACTGAATCCCAGAACGCAGAATCGCAGAACGCAGAGTCCGAGCAGGCGGACCCCGGCGCCAACGCCAGCGGCAACCAGTCCGATTCGGCGGTCACCTGGGACTCGGTGGACTCTGGACAGTCCGACGACATCGAGAACAGCCTCACTGGGCAGGGCACCTCAGGCCGTGAGACGACTCGCGAGGTCACCCGCGACGAGTTGGTCGAGGAGGCCGAGCGGGCGCGGCTGAAGCGCTCCGGCCAGGTTTAACTCGTTTTGTGCAAAGGCGAGGCGTTCAAGCCGCCTTACCGGGCTCTTACGTTCCGCTGATCCGCGGCGTACGACGCTCAGTCACTGTCATGTCAGCACGATCTGTGCACCCGGACACGACAGGAGCCTCACCATGAAACGCAGCATTGGCAGCATTGGCAGCATCGCAACGGTCGGAGCGACGGTCTGCGTCCTCACCCTCGGCGCGGCCTTCCCAGCGTTCGCCGCACAGACCGACACCGCCCCGCCCAAGCCGACGGTCCACTCCAGCCTCGCCGAAATCCAGGCAGCCGGGGCCACCGAGACGTCCAAACGCATCACCGCGCTCAACTCGGGCATAACTAGGGTGACCACGACGACCACTCTGACCGCCGCAGATAAGACCACGATCCTGGCGACGCTGAACGGCGATCTGAGCGGGATGAAGTCCCTGCAGGCGAAGATCGCCGCCGACACCGATGTGGCGACCGCCCGATCCGACTACTCGAGCATGTTCTCCCAGTGGCGCGTGTATGCGGTGGGGCTTCAGCAGACCTCTATCGCCGCAACCGCCGACGGGATCACGGGTACGGCGATCCCGAAGCTGCAGTCGGCCTCGGCCGAGATCGCCGCCGCCTTTGCCGCCGCTCCCGCGAAGGTCACGCCGGCGCTACAGGCGAAGCTGGCCGACATGCAGGCCAAGACAGCCGATGCCGTCGCCAAGACCTCCGGGTTGGCCGCGCGCGCCCTGGCCGTCACCCCGTCTGCGTACAACGCAAACCACTCGGTTTTGGTGGACATGCGTGCTGCCGCCCGCGATGCCCGCGCCGACACGAAGGCTGCCACCCAGGATGGCCGGGCGATTTTAGAGGCACTCAAGTGATGGCGCGCAGCGGGCTGGTGGGTCCCGCAGCTGCAGTCGCAGTGGCCCTGGCCCTCTCGTTGACCGGATGCGGCGCGCTCGACGCCCACGCATCCGGCGGCTCGACGGTCACCACGCCCGCCGCCGCGACCTCGGCCGCCCCCAGTAGCGCCGCCCCGAGAGCCGCCGCTGCCAGTACCGCCACGCCGAGTGCCACCACGCTCGCCGACATCGCCTCTGACCTCGGTGCGGCGGGTACCGCCAATACCGAGGCGGACTCCAACGCCGCGTCGGGAGACCAGGCCGCAGCGCAGAACGACAACGGATGATCCTGCTTCCGCCGCGCAGCTGCGGTTGAATGACCACATGAGCGGTGAGCGTGGGATGGTCGTGATCGTCGAAGACGAACGCACGATTGCCGAACTTGAGCGCCTGTACCTCACACAGGCGGGCTTTGGCGTACATGTGGCGAGCGACGGGGCGGCCGGGCTCGCCGACATCCGCCGGCTGTCGCCCGTCGCCGTGGTCGTGGATGTCGGCCTCCCCGGCCTCGACGGCACCGAGTTGGTTCGCCGCCTTCGCGCCGAAGGCAACTGGGTGCCGGTGGTTTTCGTCACTGCCCACGACAGCGAAATCGATCGCGTGGTCGGCCTGGAACTCGGCGCGGACGACTACCTCACCAAGCCGTTCTCGCCCCGCGAGCTGGTCGCCCGCGTGAAGGGACTGGTTCGCCGTGCAGCCTTGCCCACGAATCCGACGGTGCGTCGTGCGGGGCGCCTGGAGCTCGACGAACGCGCACGGCGGGTGACGCTGGAGGGCGTGGCCGTCGAGCTGACCGCAACCGAGTTCGATGTGCTGGCTTATCTGCTCGCGCATCCGGCTCAGGTATTCAGCAGGGAGCAGCTGCTCTCGGCGGTCTGGGGCGTTGCCGACTACAGCGGCAGTCGCACGGTCGACGTGCACATCGCTCAGCTGCGGGCGAAGCTCGGCGAACCCGATCCGATCCGCACTGTGCGCGGCGTGGGTTATGCACTGCAGGACGGCCCGGCGTGAAGCTGCGCACCCGTATCCTCGCGGCCACGGTGATCGTTGCCCTGATCGCCGTACTGGTGACGGCCCTGGCGGCTCTGCAGCTCGTTCGCTCCTTCGACACCACCGCGGCCCGCGACTCGCTGAGCATTCAGGCCGATCGCCTTGCGGCGGCGAAGCCCGCTGTGCGGGAGGCGATCGTCGTTGGCCTCTCACAACTCGACCGCACGGACACTGCGTTCGCCATCGTCAGCCGAGCCGGCGTCGTCGCGGGCTCGGCGACGGTGCCGCGCCGGGTGGTGGCGCAACTGCGGGCCGGTCGTGACGTGTCGACGACGGTGCGCGAGCGCGGCACCTCGTACCTGCTCGAAGGCAGACCGACAGCCGGTGGGGGCGGGGTCGTGGTGCTTCAGGATGCCGGAACTGTCCGCGCATTGAGCCCGACCGTGCTGGGGCGCATCGCCCTAGCCCTGCTAATTGGTCTCGCCGCCGCCGTCGTTGCCGCCTTCTTCATCGCTCGCGTGCTCGCGAAGCCGCTGGTCAACTTGGCCGGCGCAGCGCGGCGTATGGCGGCTGGCCAGCGCAACGTCACCCTCAAACCGAGCCGGATTCCGGAGGTCACCGACGTCGAGTCGGCCCTCGAATCGCTCGACCAGGCCCTGCTGCACTCGGAGGGACGTCAGCGTGAGTTCCTGCTCTCGATCTCGCATGAGTTGCGCACGCCGCTCACCGCGATCCGCGGCTACGCCGAGGCGCTTGGCGACGGGCTCGTGCCGCCCGAGCAGGTCGCGCAGGTCGGCAAGACCCTCGAGGCCGAGTCGAACCGGCTCACCGCGTTCACCAATGATTTGCTCGCGTTGGCTCGCCTCGAGGCTGACGACTTCTCGCTCCAGCCCTCGGCGGTGGACGTGGGCGACGTGCTGGCGGCGGCGGCCACCGCATGGCGAGCCGCGGCAACGAGCGGGGGTGTGGTCGTCGAGGTGGCAGCATCCGGTGCGGCAGACGCCGAACCCCTCGTCGTCAGCACGGATGCCGCCCGCCTGCGCCAGGTGATCGACGGTCTGATCGAGAACGCGCTACGCGTCAGCCCTGCGGGGGCGCGGGTGATCCTGTCGGCACGGCGAGACACTGGGTGGGCCGTCGTGGAGGTGGCCGACGGCGGCCCTGGACTCACCGCTGCGGATGCTGCTCAGGCCTTCGAGCGCGGAGTGCTCCGCGAGCGCTACCGCGACGCCCGCGCGGTCGGCACAGGACTCGGGCTCTCGATTGCCGCTCGCCTGGTGGAGCGACTCGGGGGCACGATCTCGGCGCACAGCGCGCCGGGGGAAGGCGCGGTGTTCCGGATCGCGATCCCTGCGTAGCGTTTCGCGGGCGAATCAGTTGCGCGGTGCGCGTCCGGTCGGAGCCAGCTACGCGGCGACGGACTCGCGCGCCGACTCGTCGTCGAACTCGGAGATGCCGCGCGCATCCAGCGAGGTCTCGACGATTGTGAGGCCGGTCATGCCTGGCAGCCTCGCGATGTGCGAGTCGACATCGCGGATGAGCTTGCGCCCCTCCGAGCCGCCGAAAAGGTCTCCCATGACGTGCTTGACCTCGGCGTCGGAGCTGATCGTCGAGCCGACCGGACCCCAGAACTTGCGCAGGGCGAAGCGGGCGATGACCTGCGCCTTCTTGCTCGCCATGAGTCGCTCGCGTGCCTGCGAGGCGTAGAAGGCGACGTGCTTGGTCTCCTGCGCCGCGATCCGCTTCAGCAGCTCGGCCAGCACGGGGTGACCCTCTTTCTTGGCCATCCGGAGGTAGGCGGCGTTGGCCGACCACTCGTTGGCGGCGCCCCACGCCATGTGTACTGCGACAAAGTCGTGACCAACCAGGCCGCCCATGAGGGACTGCTTGATCGGGTCGAGGCGGTCTTTCCAGCCCAGCTTGACGCGGGTGGCCTTCAGCTCATCGAAGTCGACGACGATGCCGTGCTTGCCGAGCACTGCAGCGAGAGCCTCGCCGTGCCAGAACTCCTCGCGGTTCCACATCGTCATGAAGGCGCCGATCTCGGGCTCCTTGTGCGACGGCGTCGTCAGCAGATCGCGGAGGTAGCAGACGGTGTGATATTCCACATCGCACATATAACGAAGAGTACGGAGTGTCGACGCCGGCAGCGGCTGGCGGTCGAACTCGTCAAAGTCGAGGTCGCCCCACGCCACAGCGCTGGAGTTCGTCGTGTACTTGTCGATGTCGAATGCCATGGTGAGTCCTTCAGTTCGCGGTGTCGGATGCGCGATCGGCCTGCAGTGCTTTCGCATCAATCACATCACGCTTCGGTGAACGATTGCCACGTTTCCACTTGTCGATCTTCCATGCTCTTCGTTGCGCTTCCCGTGCGAGTTGGGTGTCCGGGTTGACTGCATGGGGATTCCCCAGCAACTCGAGCCAGACCAGGTCCGCGTGACTGTCACCGTAGCCGTACGACGCGGCCAGGTCGAGGCCATGCTCCTCGGCGTATTGAAGCACCCAGGCGGCCCGCGCCTCGTCCACCAACGGCGGCTTGGCCAGGTAGCCGGTGAGCACGCCCGCTTTTTCGTGCATGTGTCCGCCCACAACCTCGTCGAACAGGCCGGCGAGTGGCTCGGCGAGCGTCTCGATCGAGCCCGTCACGAGCACGGTACGGTGGCCGGCCTCGCGGTGGGCGGTGATCGCCTCGATCGCCTCCGGGCTGGTGTGCCGGTACATCTGATCTGCGAAGCCGCCACGCACGATCCGCTCAAGCCGGGCGACCGGCATCCCCTCGTAGCGACGCAAGAACGAGCGGATGAACTCACCGCGGTCACGACGCTCGGCGCGCAGGTACCCACGCAGCGATCCGAGGATCGACACGACCTCACCCGGCCAGGCCGCCTTGCGCACGCCAGCGGAGCGCACCCAGAGGTATTGCTGGACGATGTTGGAGTCGACCACTGTGCCCTCGAGGTCGAAGACCGCGAGCACATTGGACGCGGCAACCAGCTGTCCGTCTGCGGGTGCCGCCGCGGCGGCGGCAGCCTTCTTTTCGGCCCGTTTCGCAGAGAACTCAGCAGTCAGAGCGGTGACCGCCGGGAAGTGCACACGAAGCATGTAGTCCTCCCAGTCGATCGCGGCGATGTCGAAGCCGAACTCGGCACGCTTCGCCGCGGGGAGGGCGGCGTGCAGGGCGCGCAGATTGCGGTCGTCGAAGATGATCTCCGTCTGCACGTAGACGCGATAGAGCTGGGTGAAGTTGCGCAAAGTGTCGAGGTCGGCCATGTTGCGGATCATCTGGTTGTGCCAGCGGCGCACGCGATCGGTATCGGGCAGGCGTGCGAGCACCTTCTCGGCGGTCGCTGCCAGGCGCGCCTGGCGCAGCACCCCTGTCTCGACCTTGTTGCCGATCGGGAACCTCCAGACAGGCACCGCGAGATCTTCGCCCTTCTTGTTCTTCATCGGGTGGTCGACGAAGTATTTATGGACATAGCCGAACATCTGGTGGAACGGCAGCGGGTTCGAAGCGCCCGAGGCCACGTGGTAGTAGGTCGGCTTGTCCCGCTCGGCGGAATTGGCAGCCGCGGCCAGGATCGCGTTGACAACGTAGTCGACCGGAATGACATCCAGAATCGAGTCGGGAAGACCCGGGAACTCGGGGAGCAGCCCGCGACCATAGGCGATGATCAGCGGGTCGGCGACTTTGAAGCCGTCGATCCACCCCGGAAATGGGTGCTGCAACGCGCTCTCGATGATCGCGGGACGCACGATCGAGAGCCGGTGACCGTTCTCGCCCCAGAGTTCCTCAGCGGCGCGCTCGGAGAAGGCCTTGGTAAGTGTGTAGACGTCGGTCCAGCCGAGAGACTGGGCGCGGGTACGACCGGCGTCGACGAGCTCGGCGGTGACCCAGGCGATTCGGGCCTCCTCGCTCGCCTTGGCGACGGCTTGCGGACCCTCCTTGCCGTGCTTGGCGCGAGCGCCATCCATGAAGAAGCGAAGCTGATCGGATTCGCGCGAGAGGATCTCAACGCGGTCGCGTGCGGTGATGGCGGCGGCGTACTCGGTGCGCCAGTCGACCTCGTGGGTCAGACGGGCCTCGGGCGCGACGCCCTTGCGGAGGCCGCCGACGTAGCACGTGGAGACGTGCACAACCCTGGGGTCGCCGCCGGTCTCGAGCAGGCGTTCGTAGAGGTTGATCGCCCCGTTGACGTTCGTGTGGAAGGCCTCGTCGATCGGCGGATCGAAGCTCACCACCGACGCGGAGTGGATCGCGACGTCGAGATCCTTCGGCAGCTCGGGAATCGAACCCATCGCCCCTTCGACGATTCGGATCCGCTCCCTACCGGCCTTCGCGACCGCCTTGTCTCCGACCTGGTCTCGCCAGGACTGGAACACCGGCTTGGCCAGCAGCTCCGCCACGCGCGCCGCAGTGTCTTCGCCAGCCTTGGGGCGAACCAGGATCGAGATGGTGGTCTCGGGGTGCGCCGAGAGCAGTCGTTCGAGCACGGCCTGCCCGACGAAGCCCGTGGCTCCAGTCAGGAAGACGTGCGCCCGGCCAAGATCGGTCGTCGCTCGCTTCGGTGTCACGGAATGAGTCTCGCAGAAATGATGGAAGCCACGGGCCTGAGTCCGGGAAGGGCGGCAATCATGTCTTGAATGTGCAACGCTTCGGCGCGCCCCGTGTCGGTGCCGAAGACGATTTCGTCGAAAAAGGTGCGGTCCTGATCAGAGTGCTCTACGGCGCCCACCGGCCAGACCATATTTTTCAGTTCGCGGGTGGCCAGCTTGCGTGCCCTCGCCGAAATTGCGAGGCGGCGCTTCGCCTCCTCGGCCAGGAAGGCGATGTGCCGGTCCTTGATCCCGTTGATCAACTCGACGATCGAGTGCAGGCCGGTGGCCAGCTCGCCGAGTCGGCGATATGCCGCCTGCGTGATCCACTCGTCGACGAGGCCGGTTGTGACGTGGGCTGCGACGATTTGCGGGCCATCGATGTTGCCTTGGATGGCGCGACGTACCGGTCCGCGGCGCTCCTGTCGCTCCATCACCACGTGACGTAGTCCGCCAGCCGGATCCGAAGAGTGCAGATCGTCGCCGGTCGACTCGAGCACCGCGTCGAGGGTGTCAGCGAGCCAAAACTTCTCGAAGGCCCATGTGCTGAGGAAGGCCGTCACCCGCGCGTCTTTGTGCGTCGCAGTGACGAGCAAGTTGCGCATGCGCTGCATGGTGGAGCGCTCGAGATCGCGCAGCAGACGCAGCAGACGGATCGCGTCGGCGCTCAGCCCGGTTTCGGTGATCGAGTGGAGGTCGAGCCCGCCGCGGTGGCTGCCCTGCGCGGTGCGCGCGAACTCGCGGACGTCGAAGCGACCTGCCTCAAGGGATCGACCGTCGGTGAGCGGCGCGTGAGAGGAGGGAGCGTGCGTCTGCGTCTTCGGCGACTCGGAGTTACTCGGAGTCATGAGATGAGGCCCTTCCTGGTCAGGGCGAAGCCGCCCGCGGCGGGAACGATGCTCAGTTGCACCGTATCGTAACGGCTATGGGAACTGCTCTGGTCACAGGGGGGACGTCCGGCATCGGCGCCGAGTTCGCCCGGCAGTTGGCCGCCCGCGGGCACGACATTGTGCTCGTTGCCCGCGAGCCCGGTCGCCTCGACGCGACGGCGGCCGAGCTGCGCAGTCTGGGTCGCACCGTCGAGATCCTCGCCGCCGACCTCGCGCTGCCAGCGGACACGGATCGCGTCGCGATCCGACTGGCCGATCGCGAGCATCCGATCGACTACTTCATTAACAACGCCGGATTCCGAGTCAGCAGCGCACTCGCGACCCCTGACGTAGCCGAGCACGACCGTGCCCTCAACGTGATGGTTCGCGCGGTGCTCGTACTGGGCGGAGCGGTGGCGCCCGTCATGAGAGACCGTGGCATGGGCGCGATCGTGAACGTGGCGAGCATCAACGGTCAGCTGACGCTGAGCGGCTACTCGGCGATCAAGGCCTGGGTTCGCGTCTACAGCGAGAGCCTGGCGAACGAGCTGGGTGGCACCGGTGTGACCGTCACGGCGCTGATGCCGGGCTGGGTACGTACCGAATTCCATCAGCGGGTTGATTCCACTCGTGCGGATTTTGGACGCGGCGGCATTCCGAACCTTCTGTGGCTTGAGCCCGAACTCCTGGTGCGCGAGTGTTTGCGCGACGTGGACAAGGGCCGGGTGATCTCCATACCCACTGTTCGGTACCGATTCCTTTCCTGGTTGCTCAAGCATCTGCCCGACTCCACAGTGCGGGCGGTCTCGCGCAGGATTAGCCTGAGTCGGAGCAACGAGGCCAGCAACTGACCGAGGTCTCCGCACCATCGCAATATCGAAGTCAGGAAGGGAGCGCATGGCCGCGTCGTCGCGCAATCGCTTCACCTCGCGCAGTCAGGCCGCTGCCCGGTTCGTCGCCCAGCGCGGCATCCTCAAGGGTGTCGTCTGGGGCATGGAGCGCGTCACCATAATCGACCTTCAGCAGCTGAAGGGCGTCACGCGCCCCTTCGTGGTGATCGCCAACCACTCCAGCCATCTGGATGCCCCGCTGATCATGGGCGCTCTGCCTCGCCCGCTCGCGCGCTACCTCGCGGCCGGCGCCGCCGGCGACTACTTTTTCGACGTCTGGTGGCGGCGCGGCTTGACGGCGTTGTTCTTCAACGCCTTCCCGGTGGATCGCAGCGGTAGGAACCCGCGAAACATCAACGCCAAGATGCTGCTGCAGCACGATGTTCCGGTGCTGGTGTTCCCCGAGGGCACACGTTCGAAAGACGGGACGATGGGTCACTTCAAGCCGGGTGGTGCGGCGCTCGCCTTGGCGACCGGCGTCCCGATCCTGCCGATCGCGATCATCGGCGCCCACCAGGCCCACCCGCGCGGATCGAAGTGGCCGAAGACCGGTCGACCGCTCGCAGTGGTCTTCGGCGCGCCGATGCTAGCGGCTGAGAATGAGAACCCGATCGAGTTCATGGCGCGCGTCCGCGCCGTGATCGCCGGCCTGCTCGAGCAGCACTCTGCCCGTATTCTGGGAGACACGAAGTCAGAAGGAGACTCATCATGACCGACGTTCAGCACATGAAGTGGTGGGGATGGGGCGTCGAAGGCGTCGGCTTCCACTGGGAGGACAAGCCGGGCTTCGCACCTTTCGTCGACTACGCAGTCGGTCTTGACCTGCACACCGCGCCGGTGGTCGGGATGCCGTCTTTCGAGGGGCTGACCGTCGCCGACTCTCTGGCGTCGTCGTCGTTCGTGTCGTCCATCGCCGCTATCGTCGGCGCTGGGTTCGTGACGACAGACAAGATGGAGCGCGTCGTCCACACTTACGGCAAGAGCATCCGAGACCTGATCCGCGTGCGCGCCAACCTGATCGAGCGCACGCCCGACCTCGTGGTCTACCCGGCGGACGAGAACGAGACGCAGCGCGTCGTCGAGGCCGCGGTCGCCTCGGATGTCGTGATCATCCCGTTCGGTGGCGGCAGCAACATCGCCAGCAGCCTCGAACCGCGTGCGGACGAGACGCGCGTCGTGCTCTCCCTCGATATGGGCCGGATGCGCGAACTCCTCTCGATCGACGAGGAATCGGGTCTGGCCCGCATCCAGGCCGGGGCGCTCGGTCCCGACCTTGAAGCACAGTTGGGGGCACGCGGCTGGACGCTCGGACACTTCCCCGACTCGTTCACCCATTCGTCGCTCGGGGGCTGGATCGCGACGCGATCCTCGGGCATGCAGTCCGACAAGTACGGCGACATCGCCGACATTGTGCGCGGGCTGCGCGTGGTCCGGGGAGGGGGGATCCTCGTGATTCGCGCTATCCCGAGCTCGTCGACCGGGCCGAGCGTCCGCGAGATGATCGTGGGCTCAGAGGGCAGGCTCGGTATCATCACCGAGGCCACGGTGCAGGTGCACCGTACGCCCGCAAAGCGCGACATCTTCGGATACTTCTTCCCGAACTGGGAGGCTGGAACGGCCGCCATGCAGGAGATCGCCGAGAGCGACGCGACCCCGTCGATCACCCGCGTCTCGGACTCGCGCGAGACCGGCTTCTCTCTCGCGACGAGCAAGGCGCGCACCGGCATGGACAAGTTCCTCGCGGGCACCATGCTCCCGACCCTGATGAAGAGCAAGGGCTGGAACCTCGACGACATCTGCCTCTCCTTCATTGGCTACGAGGGCGGCGAGGCGCACGCGAAGCGCCAGAAGAAGCTCGTCGACAGGATCGTCAAAAAGCACGGTGGCATGGGTGTCGGCAAGGGTCCGGGCGTGCTGTACGACCAGAAGAAGTTCGACACTCCTTACCTGCGGGACTTTCTGCTCGACCGGGGTGCCGCGGGCGACGTGTCCGAGTCGGCCATGCCGTGGTCCAAGGTTAACCAGCTGCACGACGCCGTGCGCGTCGCGGCCGACAAGGCGTTCGACGAAATCGGCATCAAGGGGTGGATCATGTCGCACTTGTCGCACTCGTATCACTCCGGTGCCTGTCTATACTTCACCTTCGCGTTCGTGATGGGCGAGGATCCGATCGCCGAGTACAACGTCGTGAAGGGTGCGATCCAGCAGGCGTTTATCGACAACGGCGGTTCGCTCTCGCACCACCACGGTGTTGGCCTCGAACACGCGCAGTGGCTCGAACAGGACATCTCGGTGGAGGGCGTCGCCGTCATGCGCGGCCTGTTCACGGCGGCAGACCCCGGCGAGAACTTCAACCCGCGCAAGATCGTGGCAGACGTGAAGGAGCCCGCACAGGCGCGCTGACGCCTGCACTCACGACTGAGTCGCTGTCGGTTCCTGGCAAACCCTCGGATTCTCGGGAAAAAGCGGCGCGATAACTCGCGTACGGTTATGCCGGTGTCCGCTTTCACAGTCTCCGCCGAGGTGGCCGACGCTCTCGCTACCGGTCGCCCTATCGTCGCGCTCGAGTCGACGATAATTTCCCACGGTCTCCCCCGGCCGCGCAACCACGCGGCGGCCCTCGAGTTCGAAGCGCTGTTGCGGGATCGCGGCGTGGCGCCCGCCACCGTCGCCGTGCTCGACGGTGTTCCGCGGATCGGCCTGGACGCCGAGGGCGTGCGTCGGATCGCCGAGGAGGATCTCGCCAAGGCGAGCGTTCGTGATCTCCCAATTCTGGCTGCTCGCGGGGCGTCGGGCGCAACTACGGTCGCCGCTACCGCATACCTGGCTGCGCTCGCCGGCGTCCGGGTCTTTGCGACTGGGGGCCTGGGGGGCGTGCATCGGGGTGCCTCTGAGACGTTCGATGAGTCCGCCGACCTGGGCACCCTGGCCGTCACGCCCATCACGGTCGTGAGTGCGGGCGTGAAGAGCGTGCTCGACATCGCCGCCACCCTCGAGCGTCTCGAGACCCTGAGTGTGCCGGTCGTCGGCTACGGCACGACGCAGTTCCCCGCCTTCTGGCTGCGAGAATCCGGCCACCACCTTGACTGGTCGGTGGACTCCGCCGACGAGGTCGCCCTCATCATGGCCGCCCGCGACGACCTCGGATCGCGCGCGGGCCTCATTGTGGCGAACCCGATCCCGCTCGAACAGCAGTGGGATCCAGCCGAGCATGATCGCGTACTCGCCACCGCTTTCGCCGCGGCCGAGACGGCCGGCGTCCGTGGCAAGGCGGTCACGCCGTTCCTGCTCGGCTTCATCGTGGACGCCTCGGGCGGTCGCAGCCTCGAGGTCAATCTCGACCTTGCGCGCAACAACGTTCGCGTCGCGGCGGACATTGCGGCCGCCTGGGCGGCGCTCAGGCCCTCCAAGTGAGCACCCCACCGGCGGCTGCGGCCACGGCGCGCGTCGTCGTCTTCGGCGACATCGTCAACGATGTGGTGGTGGTGCCGCGGTCGGTGATCCGGCCGGACACCGACACCACCTCGACCATCCGCTCGACAGCCGGTGGGTCGGCCGCGAACACCGCCGCGTGGCTAGGTTCGCTCGGAACGCCGACCGACTTCTTCGGCTCGGTCGGCATCGCGGACGCCGACTGGCACGCCGAGCAGCTTCGCAAGCAGAACGTCGTACCGCACCTTCGCATCGCGCCAGGGCTGGGGACGAGCACCGTCGTGATCATCGTCGATGGCGAGCACCGCACGATGCTCACCGAACGCGGCGCGAATCGGGGCCTCGCCACCAAGGACCTCACCGACGAAGTGCTCGGGCAGGCGGACGTGCTGCACCTCACCGGCTACTCGATGCTCGACGGCCCACGGGCGGCGGGCATCCGTGAGTTGATGGACCGCGCCCACGAGGCTGGCGTACTCGTTTCGCTCAACCCGGGCTCGGCCGGCTTCATTGCCGACTTCGGCCCCGCTGAGTTTCGGGCCGGGATGGTGGGCGCCGATATCCTGTTCGCGAACGTCGAGGAGGCGAAGCTGCTCTGCGACGAGAAAGCCCCTGAGCGTCTCGCCCAGGCGCTCTCGGACCGCTGCGGACTCGCTGTGATCACCCAGGGCGCCGACAGCGTGTTCGTGGCCGAGCGCGGCGGGAAGTCGTTCAGCGTGCCGGTACCCGCGGTCCGGCTGGTGGATCCGACAGGAGCCGGTGACGCGATGTCGGCCGGATTCCTGAACTCCTGGCTCGTGGATCGCGAGCTTCTAAGGGCGACGCAGGCCGGCATCCTGGTGGCGGCGCGCGCCGTGATGCTCATGGGCGGACGCCCCGTTATCTAGCTACTGCGTACTTTTCGCGGCCTTCAGCTGCTCGAATGCCGCCAGCGCATCCCGCCGAGACTCAGCGAGATCGACGATCGGCTCGGGGTACTCCAGGCTGAGCCGCTCGGGTACCCAGCGATCCAGGTAGTCACCCGTCGGATCGAACTTCGCTGCCTGCAGGAGCGGATTGAAGATTCGAAAGTAGGGTGCGGCATCCGCCCCGCTGCCGGCGACCCACTGCCAGTTAGCCGGATTGCTCGCCTCATCGGCGTCGACCAGGGTGTTCCAGAACCACCGCTCGCCGACTCGCCAGTCAATGAGCAGGTTCTTGATCAGGAAGCTGGCGGTGATCATGCGGACCCTGTTGTGCATGACGCCGGTCGTCCACAACTCGCGCATGCCGGCATCCACGAGTGGGATGCCGGTGCGGCCATGCTGCCAGGCTGCGAGGTCGTCGGGGCGCGGCTGCTCCCACGGGAACGCGTCGAACTCGGGGCGGAAGTTCTTGGTCGCGAGTTCGGGGGAGTGGAACAGGATGTTCCAGTTGAACTCACGCCAGCCGACCTCGCTGAGGAACTTGGGCGTGTTGCGCCGCGCGGCCGGTCCCAGCTCGCCCTGCAACCGATGCCAGATCTGCACCGGACTGATCTCGCCGAACCGCAGGTGCGGGCTGAGGCGGGAGGTCGCGTCGACGCCGGGCTCATCGCGGCGGTGGTAGTCGGCGAGCTGGTGCGTCGCGAACTCCTCCAGCCGGCGATGCCCGGATGCCTCTCCCGGCACCCAGGCTGCCCGCAGCCCCGCGGCCCAGTCGGCTTGAGTCGGCAGCAGCTGCCAGTCGTCGAGTTCGTCGCCGGTGGGGGCCGCGGGGCCGGTAAGCCCGTGCAGCTTGCGGGGCGCGTTGAGCACCTCGCGGATTGGCTGCTGCTGCGCCGCCCGCCAGAACGGAGTGAAGACGCGGTACGGGTTGCCCTCACCGGTGGTGACCTTCCACGGCTCGACGAGCAGGTTCGCAGCGAAGCTCTCGACTGTGATGCCCGTGCCTGTGCCTGTGCCTCCGACGCCGCTCTCGCGCAGCGCGGACTTGAGCCGCGCATCCACCTCCCGGCTCGCGCCGTAGCGCCGGTTCCAGAACACGGCGTCGGCATCGCTCTCGCGCACCAGGCGCGGCACTTCGGTTTCGGCGGCACCTCGGCGCAGCAGCAGTCGGGCGCCCAGACTCTCGAGCTCGGCGCTGAGCGCGGTCAGGCTGTGGTGCAGCCACCAGCGCGATGCCGCGCCGAGCGGTCGGACGCCGGGGCTCATTTCGTCGAGCAAGTAGAGCACCACGAGTGGGCCGCCCCGCTCAACGGCCGCGTGCAGGGCAGGATTGTCCGCGACGCGCAGATCATCGCGCAGCCAGACGATGCTCGTCATTGCGGCGACGACGGCACGGCGCCCGCCCGGAGCTTGTCGGTGATCTCGGTCAGCGCGACAAGTTCCTCGGCCGAGAGAGCTTCCATCTTCTGCGCGATCGAACGGCTGTGCCGTGCTCCGACGCGCCGAAACTCGGCCAGCCCCGCATCGGTGAGGGCCACGACGGTACCGCGGGCGTCATCCGGGTCACCGCGCTTCGTCACAAGCCCGCGGGTGACCAAGCGGTCGAGCAGTCGACTCACGCTGGGCTGTGTGAGGAGAAGGTGACGGTTGAGATCCCGGATGCGCAGCGCACGCCCGGTCTGGCGCGAGAGGTTGAACAGCACGTCGTAGTCGGTGATGGACGTGCCGCCGTCGGGGAACTCAGCGCGCAGCTGCCGGAGCACGGCCACCTGCGCGCGGTACAGGGCCTCCCAGGCATCGACAGCTTCGGAACGATCGCTCACCAACTCACTCTAGATCGGGTGGGTAGACGGATCAGACGAGTGAGAGAACCATGCCCATAACGAGGATTGAGGGTCGGCCGCAGAGGCACGCGGCCGACCCTCTCCCTTGCACCAAGAGTGTCCTGCAATCACATTCCACGCTTCGTTGCCACAGCAAACAACTAACGCACTTGAAATATATAACGGTGGGGTAACGGTGTCTAGTTACCAGAACGTTATTTTTCTGGGAGTTGTCCGAAGGGGGCCCGAGAGGCCGCGATGGAGCGTACTTCCCGCCCGCTAGAAGATGTCGGGCGAGGGCGTCGACGCCCAACGGATTGCGACATCCGCGTGACGGTCAAAGCGGTAGCCCGCGCCTCGGACGGTGCGCACGATGTCCTCGTAGGCCCCGAGCTTGGAGCGCAGGCGCCGCACGTGAACGTCGATGGTGCGTTCGTTCGGAATCTCGTCATCGTCGCCGTCGGCCCACAGAGTCGCGATGATCTCGGTGCGGTCGATCGTGCGGCCCTCGCGCAGCACCAGGAACTGCAGCAGCTCGAACTCCTTGTAGGTGAGCGGCGAGACCTCGCCGTCGAGCAGCACGCGTTTGCGCGAGATGTCGATGACGACGCCGCCCTTCGGCTCGGGGGTTGGGGGGGCGACCTCCTGGCGGCGCTTGGCGAGCGCAGCCGGGTCCTGCAGGGCGAGGCGCACGACGTCGACATCTCGCCCACCCACGCCAGAAGGTGCGAGGGCGACGGAGGCGTAGGTCTCGGCTCCGGGCACCAGGTCGGCGGCGAGCTTGCGTAGCGCCTGCACGATCTCGCCAAGATCGGTGCCGGCGGCAGCGGCCTTCAGCTCGTCGACGCCAACGTAGAGGGCGAAGCCGCGGGCTTCGGTTCCCTCCGGGACGGCTCGCACAGCCCGGGCAGGGGGCAGCGCTTCCGGCTGGGGAACGGGGTGGACGATGGGACGGGCGGTCGGACGCAGTGCGTCGAGAGTGGCAAGGGACATGGTGTCGAATCCTCGGTCTGGTGCGGGCGTCGCGGTGGAGTCGCCAGCTGGTGCGTCATCCACGGCTGATCGCCTCACGGGTGTTTCGTCGAATTTGCAAGAGAAGGGACATGCCGCCGAACAGGGCGGGAATCCGGGAGTTCGTCATCAGAAACGGAGAGAACTCGACGCTGAGTGGGCCTTTTAGGCACACATTCGACAACACGCGACCGAACGCACCGGCATCATCATGCCGGCAGTCCCCAGGGCCTCGAGGGAGGTCAGGGTGCGCGAGTGGTCAGTCATATCTGCAAGTTTGTTGCACGTACGCACGAAATGCAACCCAACGCGTGGCGCTGACGCCTGGGTGTGAGGCGGAGAAGGCTAGACGGTCCCGTAGAGCCGGTCGCCGGCATCCCCGAGCCCGGGAACGATGTAGCCGAGCTCGTTGAGCTTCTCGTCGAGCGCGCCAAGCACGATGGTGACCTCGCGACCCTCCGTCGCCTTCTTGACCGCCTCGAGACCTTCGGGCGCGCCAATCAGGCAGACCGCCGTTACATCCACCGCGCCGCGGGCGAACAGGTAGTCGATCGCAGCGATCAGGGACCCGCCGGTGGCGAGCATCGGATCGAGCACGAAACACTGCCGGTTTGCGAGGTCCTCGGGCAAGCGCTCCGCGTAGATGTCCGGCTGCAGCGTCGTCTCGTTGCGCACCATGCCGAGGAAGCCGACCTCAGCGGTCGGGATGAGCTTGACCATCCCCGCGAGCAAGCCGAGGCCGGCGCGCAGGATCGGGACCACGAGGGGCTTCGGGTCCGAGATCGTGAGACCCTTCGCGTCGGCCACTGGGGTCTTCACGGTCACCGGCGTCGTGCGTACGTTGCGGGTGGCCTCGTAGGCCAGCAGCGTCATCAGTTCCTCGGCAAGCGCGCGGAACGTCGGCGACGGCGTCTTCTCGTCCCGCAGCACCGTCAGTTTGTGGGTGATGAGGGGGTGGTCGGCTACGTGCACTCGCATAGGCTTGATGCTACCGATCAGGTCGACGGGCGTGTCGACCAGAGGGGCCCCGGATGCTGCAGCCGCCCGTTCCCGACTCATGGATGCAGGTGGCCATGCGCGCGGCCATTGCGGAGGCCGAGCTCGCGGTCCGCACCGGGGACGTGCCGGTGGGCGCCGTCCTGCTCGACCACGACGGCACGGTATTGGCTCTGGCGCGCAACGAGCGCGAGAAGGCGCACGACCCGACGGCCCACGCCGAGGTGCTCGCGATCCGGCGTGGTGCCGCGGCGCGCGGAGACTGGCGGCTCACGGACACCACTCTGGTGGTCACCCTCGAGCCGTGCGTGCTCTGCGCGGGTGCGATTCTGTCTGCTCGGATTCCGCGCGTGGTGTTCGGGGCGTGGGACACGAAGGCCGGGGCCGCGGGTAGCGTGCACGATCTACTGCGCGACCGCAGGCTCAATCACCGCGTTGAGGTATTCGGTGGAGTGCTCGAGCAGGAATCGGCAGCCATGCTGACCGGGTTCTTCCGCGGTGAGGCGCCGAGCGAGCTGTAGGCGCCTGGGCCCGCGCTCGGCTGGTCTCAGTCCTCGCTCTTGAGGATGATCGCGTCGGTCGGCGGGTTGCCTTCGCTCGGCGGGTGGTAGACGTCGGGCTCGATGTAGATCACGCGTGCGGCCGGGATCTTCGAGCGGATATCTGCCTCGAGTGCATCGATGGCTGTCGCGATCTCGATCAGCCGGGTCGCAGGCGGGAAGGCGACCTTCGCGGCCACCATCAGCTCGTCCGGCCCAAGGTAGAGAGTCTTCATGTGAATCAGCGACTCGACGGTCGCGTTGGCGTTGATGGCATCCCGAATCGTGGCGACGTTCTCAGGCGATGCGCCCTCGCCGAGCAGCAGGCTCTTCGTCTCGATGCCCAGAATGAGCGCCACCGCGATGAGCAGCGCGCCGATCGCGAGGGTCCCGAGCGAGTCGAACAGCGGGTCGCCGGTGATGATCGTGAGCCCGACGCCGAGCAGGGCGAACACCAGGCCGGTGAGCGCCGCGGTGTCTTCGAGCAGCAGGATCGGCAGCTCGGGCGCCTTCGCGCGGCGGATGAACGAGGCCCACGAGCCTGTGCCCTTGAACGGCAGCGCCTCCCGGCGCGCGGTGCGGAACGAGAACCCCTCAAGCACGATGGAGATCAGAATGACGCCGATCGGCAGCCAGAGAACCTGGAGCGGTTCGGGGTGCTGCAGCTTGTTGATGCCCTCGTAGAGCGAGTACGCGCCGCCGACCGTGAACAGGATGATCGACACCAGAAAGCCGTAGAGGTAGCGCGCGCGGCCGTAGCCGAACGGGTGCCCGTCGTCGGCTTCCCTCTTCGAGCGGTGACCGCCAATCAGCAGCAAGATTTGGTTGACCGTGTCGGCGAAGGAGTGCACGGCTTCGGCCAGCATGGCCCCGGATCCGGAGAAAAGGGCAGCGATCAGTTTCGTGATCGCGATACCGAGATTGGCGAGCATCGCAGCGATGATCGCCCTCTTTCCGCCGCTCGAACTCACCCCGCCAACCTACACTTTGAGCATGACCGTGGAGCTTCCGCAGATCGCTATTCTGGGTGCCGGATCGATGGGCGGTGCGATCCTCTCGGGCCTACTTTCGCCCGACGTCGAGGTCGCTGGCATCACTGTGACCAACCGCACCGAGGCGAAAGCCGCGACCGTTCGTCACGAGGGTGTGGTTTCGCTCGCGCTCGAGTCGGATCCGGATGCAACGACCACCGCCCTGCGGGGAGCCAAGCTCGTGCTGCTCGGCGTGAAGCCCGCGATGGTGCCCGATCTGTTGCGCGGCATCCGGGGATCGCTGGAGCCCGACGCCCTGGTGGTCAGCGTCGCCGCCGGCGTGACGGTCGACACGATGGAGGCGCTCGTCCGGCAAGTCGTGTTCCGCTCGATGCCCAATACGCCCTCGCTTGTCGGGCTCGGGGTTACCGGGGTGGCCGCTGGCTCGCGCGCGTCGGCATCCGATGCCGCGCTGGTGCGCACGCTCTTCGAAACTGTTGGTGCGGTGATCGAGCTGCCCGAGTCGCAGATCGATGCGCTCGGCACGATCTCGGGATCCGGCCCGGCCTACGTGTTCTTTCTGATCGAGCAGCTCACCGCCACGGCGCGCAAGCTCGGCTTCGACGAGTCACAGGCGCGGCTGATGGTCGAGCAGACCTTCCGAGGCGCCTCAGAAATGCTCGCGGTTTCGGATGCCGACCCGGCCGAACTTCGCCGCCGGGTCACGAGCCCGAAGGGCACCACCGAGCGCGCGATTGGCGTGCTGAAGGCGGCGGATCTCAGCGAACTCTTCGACCGCGCCGCGGCCGCCGCACTTGTGCGTTCGGCCGAAATGGCGCGCGGCGAGTAGGCCGTCCCGTCCCGTCCGGGTGCAGAGCCCATCCGGTTTCGCCAAGATTTGGGACCAAGCGGAAACTGATCGCTCCGATGGCTGCTCCAACCGCGGCACCGATACGGCCCAACCCGGATAACCGAGTAACGAGCGGTAGATCGCAAGAACTCCCAGCGGTTTCCCAGCGTATCCATTAGTGGCGCTGGGGATTCTCGAGGTCTCGCTTCAGTCGCATCCTGGACGGTGATGTCTCCGGGGCGCTTCGCCCCGCACGAGGAGAAGAAGCCCATGTCAGAACAAACTGAACCCATCGAGGCGGCGGAAGCCCCCGCCCCCGGCTCCACTCCTGTCGCCACGGCGCGCGCTGCGGATCCGACCGCACGGCGGACTGTGACCGTTCGGGTGCTCCCGTTGGCCATCGTCACCGGCATCGTCGTCGCCGCACTGTTCTTCGGCGGCGGCGTCGCGATCGGACTCGGAATCGGCTCGCACGACGGCCGACCTGGCAACGCGCAGCAGTTCGGGCAGCGTGAGAGCGGCGCGAGAGGTGATGGCATGAAACACAACCGGGCGAGCAACGGCAACGGCTTCGGGCAAGGCCAGCCGAACCAGCAAGGCCAGCCGAACCAGCAGGGCCAGCAGAACCAGCAGGGCCAGCAGATCCAGCCCGGTGGCCCAACAGATAGTTCGACTGCCGCTCCGAAGAACGGCTGACCGGCGCGGTCACCCTGGTCACTGTGAGCTCGGCTGGCTACTCTTGCACGATGGCTGACATCTTCGACGTGCTCGCCGACGGCACCCGTCGCGAGTTGCTCCTGCACCTTCTGCACCGCGCCGAGTCGGGCGTCGGCAACGGCGAGATCGCGGTGAGTGATCTGGTTGGCGAGCTCGGGATCAGCCAGCCGACCGTCTCGAAGCATCTCAAGGTGTTGCGCGATCACGGCCTCGTCGCCGTGCGCGAGGAGGGCCAGCACCGCTATTACCGCCTCGACCCCGGCCCGTTTGACGAGTTGGCGATCTGGCTTGCGCCCTTTGTGAGCGGTTCGTCGGCCGGGCGCGCGGCGCCGATCGTCTATGTCGCCTGGGCGGGCACCGAGGTCGGGGCCAGTGTTGGGCGGCGGGCAGCCGAAACTGCGCACAACGCGCGCACTGCGATCGGGGCAGCGCAGGCACGCATGCAGGACGCTCAAGTCAAGCTGCAGAGCGCTCAAAAGCGCGTCGCCGAACGTTTCCCGCAGCTTCCGTTCAACGAGTAGTAGTCCGGGACTCCACCCGAACGGGTGCGACGCGCTCGGGTGCTTTACAGCGACTCGCGCGGCACTCTAGTGTTACGAGAACACTCCAGTCACAGGAGTCACACTGCCGACAACGAGCAGTCGGTTAACGGGCATCGGATGCCCGCGGAATCAGGGGCGGGAATGGCGATGGAACTGTCTGACGTGCGGTTTCTCACGGTCGCCGAAGTGGCCGAGATGATGCGCGTCTCGAACATGACCGTCTATCGCCTCGTGCACTCCGGTGACCTGCCGGCGATTCGATTCGGGCGCTCCTTCCGGATCCCCGAGTCAGCCGTCGAGGCCGCAATCGCGCTCCCGGACTCTCAGGTCGGCTGACTCGTCTCGCCAGTTTCCTGACACTCCGGCCGGTCAGGTACACTCGGCAGGTTACATTTTCCGTGGTCGGGTCATGGCCAGGGTTTGGTCCAGCTCCGACACGAATGAGGTGAACATGGGTTCCGTCATCAAAAAGCGCCGCAAGCGCATGGCGAAGAAGAAGCACCGCAAGCTGCTCCGCAAGACGCGTCACCAGCGTCGCAACAAGAAGTAAATCCCGTCGGGATGACACGCGTCGGGCCTCAGAGCCCGGCGCGTTCTTCTTTAAGACTCGTGGCGCTTGGCGTATTTCTTGACGGTGCGGGCGTCGTGGCGCACCCGACGCTGCGCCTCTCGGATGCTCGCCGGGCTCAGCCGGAGAACCGGCCAGCCCCGCGTCTGCGCGTGGTGGGCGAGTATGACATCCGGATTCACGACGACCGGATGCCCCACCATCTCCAGCAGCGGGATGTCGTTGCGGCTGTCCGAGTACGCCCAGCTGTCGGCGAGTTCAGCCCCGGCGTCTGTGGCTAGTTGCCGAACGGCCTCGGCTTTGCGCTCGTTGTGGAGTACGTGGCCGATGAGCCCGCCCGTGTAGACGCCGTCGACCACTACGACGCGGGTACCAAGCGCGCCGGTCAGTCCCAGGCGTCGGGCGATCAGGTCGCCGATCTCCCACGGGGTCGCCGAGACCAGCCAGACCTCGTGGCCCTTGGCGAGGTGCTCCCGCGTCAGGTCGACGGTTTCCGGGTAGAGGCGGGGCTTGATTCTGCCCTCCCAGATCGACTCGGCCAGCCCCAGGATCTCGGCCTGGGTGTGCCCACCGACCAGACCGAGAGCGCGCTCGCGGGCGGTGGCGAGGTGCTCGTCGTTCTCGCCGACCTGGATGAAGCGTCGCTGGTGCCACGCGAACAGGGCCACGTCGCGGAAGCGGATGACGTGCTGCTTCCAGGCCTCGCGCCCCAGCTGGAAAAGACTGGTGCCTCGCATGAGCGTGTTGTCTACGTCGAAGAACGCGAGGATCGGGCGGTCGCTTGGCACCGGAACCACAGGCGTACTTGGCGACTTGGACATCGCTTCATGGTATCCGGCGCTGGCGCTTAGCCTGGGACGGTGACCCGCCTCACCTTCGTCGGCAAACCCGACTGCCACCTCTGCGAGGATGCCCACGCCATCGTCGAGTCGGTGCTCGTCGACTTCCCCGACGTCTCGCTCGAGGAGCGCTCCATCCTCGACGAACCGGAGCTGTTCGAGGCCTACGTCGAGGAGATCCCGGTCGTGCTCATCGACGACCGCGTGCACACGATCTGGAAGGTGGATGCTGGTCGCCTGCGCGCGGCGCTGACCGGGGACCGGCCTGCGAAATCCACGGTCTCGCCGCCGGGGTGACCCCCGACTGGACATCGCACTCGAGCAGTTCGACTGCGAGATGACGGTGGCAAGCCAGACCCCTCAGCCTTAGGCTGACGAGAGCCTCACCGTTCGATATTTGCGAGGGATGGACCGACAATGAAGTTCCAGATCATCAAGGGCAAGAGCACCACCCAGCCATACTTCTGGCGGATCGTCGCGTCGAACGGGCAGACTCTCGCGGTCAGCGAGAACTACGTGGCCAAGGCCTCAGCCAAAAGCGCGGTCGAGTCGGTCATCAAGAACGCTAGCGGGGCGACGGTCGAAGACCTGAGCTAACCCCCTAAGGAGGTTACGGCGTCAGCCGGTTCGGACCACGGAACAGGTACGTCACCTCGCGGATCGACGGCTGGTGCAGCAGCAGCATGATCACTCGCGATAGGCCCATACCGAAGCCGCCGTGGGGCGGGACTCCGTAGCGGAAGAAGTCAAGGTAGAACTCGAGTTCCGCTGGGTCGAGGCCCTTGTCTTTCGCCTGCTCGACGAGGATGTCGATGCGGTGCTCGCGCTGGGCGCCGGTCGAGATCTCGACGCCGTTGAAGATGAGGTCGTAGCTGTTTGTGAGGGTCACGTCGGCTGCGTGACGCATGTGATAAAACGGCCGGATGCTCGATGCGTAGTCCGTGAGGAACACGAACTCGTGGCCGAACTCCTCCTTCACGTACGAGGCGATCTGACGCTCGCCCTCGGGGTCCATGTCGTCGTCGACGCGCGGCACGGTGTACCCGCGCTTCGAGACAATTTCCTTGGCCTCTGCGAGAGGGATGCGCGGGAACGGCACCGTCGGTACCGTCACCTCGACGCCAAACGCGGCCTCGATCTCGGCGCCGTGCTTCGCCTTAATGGCGGTCAGCCCCGCGACGAGCAGTTGCTCGTGCATCTGCATCACGTCCTCGGCGGACTGGATCCAACTGATTTCGGCGTCGACCGAGATGAACTCGGTGGCGTGCCGCGAGGTGAATGACGGGTCGGCGCGGAAGGCGGGCGCGACCTCGAAGACCTTGCCGAAACCGGCTGGCTGCGCCATCTGCTTAAAAAACTGCGGACTTTGTGCCAAGTAGGCCTTGCCCTCGAAGTAGCCGACCTCGAAGAGCTCGGCACGTGACTCCGACGCAGACGCCATCAGCTTCGGCGTGTGAATCTCGATGTAGTCGTTTTCGACCCACCAACTCCGAAGGGCGTGCAGAAAAGTGGTTTGCACGCGGAACACCAGGTTCTGCTCGGGGCGCCGCAGATCGAGGAAGCGCCAGTCGAGTCGTTTATCGACGCTCGAGTCCTCTGCGATCGGCATGTCCAGCGCGGTCGCGGCCACCTCGATGTCGCCGACTTTGACCTCGAGGCCGCCGAGCTTCACTCGCTCGTCATGCTTTAACTCACCCGTCACCGTGAGGAAGGTACCGGTGGTGAGAGCGGAGATGGTACTGGCGACCACATCCGGCTCGGAGCCTTCGTCGGTGTCGGTCCTGGGGTGCACAAGCTGCACCGAGCCCGACTCGTCACGCAACACAACGAACTGAACTTTCTTCTGATCGCGCACCGTGTCGACCCAACCGGACACCGAGACGGGACCATCTGGGGCAGTGGCGAGGTTCTTGGCGAGGGTGCGAGTCACGGTCCCCGAGTCTAACGGCGGGATCGCGGTGCGACCCGAGTCTCGGCGACGCCGGTACCCTTGCCCGGTGGCGTAACGGCGCGTCGGATCACACCCGACGAACAAAGGACCCCATGGCAGAGCAGATTTCCGTGCTCGCGGCGCTGCGCTCGCCGCGCCGGCTAACCCGAGAAGCGATCGCCGGTCTCGTCGTCGCGGTCGCGCTCATCCCCGAGGCGATCTCGTTCTCGATCATCGCCCACGTCGACCCGCGGGTCGGCCTGTTCGCCAGCTTCACCATGGCGGTCACGATCGCGATCGTCGGCGGTCGACCCGCGATGATCTCTGCCGCAACTGGCGCGGTCGCCCTCGTTGTGGCGCCGTTGTCGAAAGAGCACGGGATCGGCTACCTCGTGGCCGCGGTCATTCTGGGGGGCCTGCTGCAAGTGTTGCTCGGCGCGCTCGGCGTCGCCCGAGTGATGCGGTTCATCCCGCGCAGCGTGATGGTGGGCTTCGTGAACTCTCTGGCCGTCCTGATCTTCCTCGCCCAGCTCCCGCAGCTGATCGGAGTGCCGTGGGCGGTGTACCCGCTGGTGGCGGCGGGAATCGCTGTCATCGTGTTGTTCCCGCGGTTGACCACGGCGGTGCCCTCGCCGCTGATCGCGATCGCGCTGATCATGGCGGTCGTGCTCGTCGCCGGCATCTCGGTTCCCGCCGTAGGCGACGAAGGAGCGCTCCCGAAGAGCCTGCCCATGCCGGGTATCCCGGCCATTCCCTTCACCTTCGAGGCGCTGCAGATCATCGCGCCTTTCGCGCTGGCCATCACCGCGGTCGGCCTGCTGGAGTCACTCCTGACGGCGCGCCTCGTCGATGACATCACCGAGACCGGCTCCTCCAAGAAGCGGGAGGCCATTGGCCAGGGCATCGCCAACGTCGTGACCGGAATCTTCGGCGGCATGGGTGGCTGCGCGATGATCGGGCAGACGATGATCAACGTCAAGGCCAGCGGGGCGCGCACCCGCATCTCGACCTTTCTGGCGGGGGTGTTCCTGCTGATCTTGGTGGTGGTGCTCGGCGACCTCGTCGCGCTGATCCCGATGGCCGCGCTGGTCGCGGTCATGGTGATGGTGTCGGTCGGAACCTTCGACTGGCACAGCATCCGTCCGGCCACGCTTCGTCGCATGCCGTT
>JAYTXO010000136.1:0-4417 GCA_043742905.1 Microbacteriaceae bacterium
CGATGAGCGATCGGTGGTTGCCCGAAGTGCCCTGCTTCAAGGCCGCACGAACCTGCTCAAGCATGTGCAGCCGCTTGTTCAACTCGGATTTGGCAGCGCGGCCGACGCCGTCTGCATTCAGTCGGGCGCGGATGTCGAACTCAGTCGAGCTGAGGACGCTACGGTTCGCCGCATCCCGCTGCGCATACGCCGCCCCCTCCAGGCTGCCGACCAGTTTCGGCGCCGTCGCGGTCATGACCTTCTGCTGCACCGGGGGCATGCTCACCCACCATTCGGCGACCGTGCTGGCGGCTGGTGGGTTCGTGATGAGGTCGGCGACGACATCCGGATAATGCGTCACGAAGGTACCGAGCTCGAAGCGGTTGAGCAGGGCCAGCTGATCGAGCAGTTCGACGCCGCGGAGGCTGGGGAGCTTCGCGGCCGCGACTCGGGCGGTAGCCGGCTTCGGGCCAATCAGAGGTTCGGGTGGGGTAGCGGGGAGGGCCAGGTCGGAGAGGGTAGCAGGCACCGTGACGGGCATCACGGCAGACACAGTGGCAGCGTCGAGAGCCGTCTGCCAAGAACTCTGCTCGTCGGTCATTGTGGCGAGGGCGACGACCGCCAACGGGATGTTTTGGAACATGCCGATAGCCTCGGCGACGGTTCCCAGCATCGACGAGGTAGAGAGAAATGCTGTGACTTCCAACAGCAAGTCGGCTTGTCTCCTTGCCCAGCATGCGTCCGAACTCTTCCCAGTTGGAGTTCAGTACCACACGGACGCAGTATAGGTGCGGAATGCACCCCAAATGGGGGACTTAACGTAGTCGTCACATACTTTCGATCACTTTTGGGCATTTTGCCACCTAATTGGGGGGTAATGTGCCGCGATCGAGGGTAGACCGACCGTGATTCGAGGCCCGACTTTGGTGCGAAGTCACTCCGGTCTGTACCCCGAGATGAAACGCGAGCAGACGCTCGGCGAACGACCGAACGAGGGCGAATGACGTCGGATCAAGCCGGTTCATCCGTCTGAGCTGATCCGTTTTAGTCGGGCCCGACTTTCAGTCGCCGAGCGCCGCCGGGCCACCCTCGAGGAGTGCGGCGAACTGCTCGGCGTCGATGATTTTCAGACCGAGATCCTCGGCCTTGGTGAGCTTCGATCCGGCACCGGGTCCGGCGGCCACGTAGTCGGTTTTCTTCGAAACACTGGATGCGGCCTTACCCCCGGCACGCACGATCGCCTCGAGCGCCCCCTCGCGCGTGAAGCCTTCCAGCGACCCGGTCGCGACCACCGTGAGGCCGGCGAGCGGCCCGTCAGATGCGGCTGCATTACCGGGACCCGGATGATCCGGCACCGTCCACGGCACCCCGGCCACCGCCCACTGCTCCACGATTTCGCGGTGCCAGTCCACCTCGAACCAGTCCAGCACGGCATCCGCGATGATCGTCCCGACCCCTTCGACCGCGGCCAGCTCCTCGCGCGATGCGGCACGGATCGCAGCCAGCGATCCGAAATACCCGGCGAGCGCCCGCGCCGCCACCGGGCCGACGTGCCGGATGCTCAGCCCCACCAAGAAACGCCAGAGTTCCTTCGACTTCGCCGCATCGATGTTCGCGATGACGTCGTAGGCCACCTTCGACAGGATGTAGTCAGCGTCGCCATCCCAGGCCGGGTGGCCGGCCGTGCCTGCCTCGGGATCGAAGGCCGGGTCGGCATCCTTTCCGGTCTTCTTGCGCTGACGTCGAAAGGGCGCGTCCACCTTGACGCGCAGTTCGACCCCGTCGCGGGTAACGTACGGCCGCCCAGGCCACCCCTGATCGGAATCTTCCACCACTTTGACCAGCCCGGTCTCGTGATCACGCACGACCACCTCGATCGCGAAGATGTCTTCCAGCCGCAGCGCGAAGAAACCCGCCTCGGTCGGCAACGGGGGCTTCGGCGGATGCAGCGGCTGGGTGAGCGCCGCCGACGCGACCTCCCCGATCGCCTCGATGTCGAGCGCCCCACGCCCGGCGATGTGTTCGACCCGTCCGCGCACCTGCGCCGGACAGGCACGCGCGTTGGGGCAGCGTAGATCCACGTCTCCCTCCTTGGCAGGAGCCAGGGCCGTGCCGCACTCGGGGCAGCGCGTCGGCATGACGAACTCGCGCTCGGTGCCGTCTCGCAGCTCGACGACCGGGCCGAGCACCTCGGGGATCACGTCGCCGGCTTTGCGCAAAACGACCGTGTCGCCGATCAGCACGCCCTTAGCCTTCACCACGTCTTGATTGTGCAGGGTCGCTTGGCGCACCTCGCTGCCCGAGACACGCACTTTTTGCATCACGGCGAACGGGGTCGCCCGCCCGGTTCGACCGATCGACACGACGATGTCGAGCAGCTTCGTGTTCACCTGTTCCGGCGGGTACTTGTAGGCGATCGCCCAGCGCGGCGCGCGGCTGGTGGCGCCAAGTTCCTCGTGCAGGGCAAGCTCGTCGACCTTGATGACAATGCCGTCGATCTCGTGCGACACGGAGCCGCGGTGCTCCCCGTAATGGGCGATGAACTCGGCCGCCTCCTCTGCGGTCGGCACGACCTGGTAGTACGGGCTGGTTGGCAGTCCCCAGCTGTTGAGCAACTCGTATGTGCCGGATTGACTGGCGACCAAGCTACCGTCGTCGGCGCGCGGGTTCGGCCAGGCACCGATGCCGTGCACCAGGAGTTGCAGGCGACGGATACGGGAGCGCATCCGCTTCAGGGCCTCACCACTCTTGCCCTCCTCTTTCTGTCGGAGGCTTCCGGATGCCGCATTCCGCGCGTTGGCGAACAGCCGATCCCCCGCGGCGGCCTGGGCGGCATTGAGCTCGTCGAAAGCTTTCACCGGGAAGTACACCTCGCCACGCACCTCGACCAGCGGCGGCGGCGTCGGGGTGTCGAGTCTCGCGGGGATCGAGGCGATCAGGCGGACGTTCTCGGTGACGTCCTCGCCGACGATCCCGTCGCCCCGGGTGGCCGCACTGACCAGTACGCCATTCTGGTATCGCAGATTCATGGCGAGGCCGTCGATCTTGAGCTCACACAGGTAGTCGATCCGGCGACCGGCGTCACGCTCGACTTTGGCGGCCCAGGCCAGGAACTCCTCGCGGCTGAAGACGTTATCGAGACTCAGCATCTGCTCGGCGTGCCGCGTGGGGGCGAACAACCTTGAATCGGCGCGGCCTCCGACGGTCTGGGTGGGGCTGTCTTGGCTCTGCAGTTCGGGGAACAGGCGCTCCAGCTCTTCGAGACGACTCATCAGGTGGTCGTACTCGTCGTCACTGGCCAGCAGCGCATCGCGTTCGTAATACGCATGACGCAGCTCGATGATCCGCGTGGTGAGTGCCTCGGCCTCGACATTGGCGGCCACCAGATCGGAACCGGTCTTTTCGACGAGGCCATCGACAGCCCCTGATGGACTGAGTGCTGCCTTGCTACCGCGAGCCATGATGTCGAGTTTACGGTCGACTACCGACCCGGGCGGGGCCCAGGCGGGGCGTGGCAGCATGGGGAGCATGACCGCTTCGCGCATCATCCTCCTCACCGAAACCAGGACCGGAACAAATACCGGAACCTCGGCAGTGGTCGGGGAGGTCGGTGCCCGGGTGGCGGCCGACCACGACGGATCGAAGGTCACCGAGTTCGCCGCGACCTGGGTTGCGTGATCGGGACCGTGAACTCGCCACGAACCGTCCTTGTCATTGGTGCTGGCATCTCCGGGCTCGCGTGCGCCCGCGCGTTGCAGGCGATGAACATTCCGACCCGGGTCGTCGAGCGCAGTCGGGCCGTCGGCGGACGGATGGCGAGCCGACACCTCGAGGGGCGTCTGGTCGACCTCGGTGCCGCGTCCTTCACGGCAGACCTCACGAGCCCGTTCGGTGCCGTCGTGCAGGACTGGCTGGATCGCGGCCTCGCCCGGCCGTGGACCGACACCTTCTCGGTCGCCGAGCCAGAGCATCCGCTGGTCACGAAGGCGGGACCGGTGCGCTACGCGGCGCCTAGCGGTCTGCGTTCCCTGGTGACAGATCTCGCGGCGGGGCTCGAGATCGAGCTGAAGCGCACCCTGGCACCGGGGTCCGTGCGGTCCGTCAGGCCAGAGTCCGGGGCCGGGGCCTCGGTCGACGGCGACGAGTTCGCCGCGGTCGTGCTCGCGATGCCGGATCCACAGGCTCGCCGAGTGCTCGACCACGGAAACGCCGCACGCGCGCTGCTGAACGACGAGAGCGCATGGGCGCCGACAATCGCCGTCGCTCTCGGCTGGTCCGCGCGATTCTGGCCCGCCGACTTCCACGGCGCATTCGTGAACGGCTCCCCGACTCTGAGCTTCCTAGCGGACGACGGCGATCGCCGCGGCGACGGCGCGCCCGTGCTCGTGGCGCACAGTTCACGGGAGCTGGCCGAGCAGCATCTCGCAGATCCGGATGC
>JAYTXO010000137.1:0-4437 GCA_043742905.1 Microbacteriaceae bacterium
ACCGTGAGGCCGCGGTACTCGGTGAGCACGACCGCATTCGAGTTGCGGAACAAATCCGTCAGCTCGGCGACCGTTGCTTCCTTGTTCGCCATGGCGCTCATTCCTGTAGGTATTCATGGATTCGGCCGCGTGTTACTGACCACAAAAAAGCTCCGGCGCAGATGCGCACGGAGCTGAACCTTGAAAACCAGGGAGTCACTTCACACGCCTGCGCGGGATTTGTTCTGCCATTCTCGTAAGAGAACAGCAGAGACCAGCGGTCTACGGCTTCGCCAAGACTACGCGAGGCTCGCCGTCCTCGCAAACCCGGAGTGCCGGTACGGTCGGGTCAGGCTTCGGGCGTGACGTCCGGAGGGCTGTCGGGATCGGAATCCGGTCGGGGCGTCGGGTCCGGGCGCGCAGCCGGCGGCGGCTTTTGGGCGCGCGGCTTCTGGGCCCGCGGCTTTGGGGCTGGCGGCTTCTGGGCTGGCGGCTTCTGCACTGCGGGCTTCTGGGCGCGCGGCTTCGTGGACGCCGTGGCAGAGGCAGGTTTTCGACTGCCTGGCACCGAGCTGCCTGGCTTAGAGCCGCCCGGCTTCGAGCTCGCGGGCTTGGTGACGGGCGTGCTCGCCTTTGCCGCCCGAGCCGGACGAGTGGCTGGCGACTTCGGCGCGGGCACAGGCTCCGGGGCCGGGGCGGGCTCAGCGATCGCAGACGCCTCACCCACGATGGCTGATGCCGCGGCATCCCGAACCTTCCGAGCCCGCGCTGCCCGACCACGCGGGAGCAGCAGGGTCACCAGGAGCACCGCGACGACGACGCCGACGCCGACAATCGCCAGAACCAGGCCCGTGGCTGGCTGGCGCGGGGCGGCGGGAGTCGCGCCCGCGGAGAGCGTCAGGGAGTCAACGGGTGCCGGGGTGGAGAGCCCTGAAGTTCCGGCGATGAGCGGCGTCACGGTCCCCGCGTCGAGTGCGAGCCACGCGTGCGTGGTCGTGTCGCGCACCAGGGCGGCCGTGGCGGGCACCGCTTCCAACGCTTTGGCGAGCCCCAGCATCTGGTCGAAGTTGGCGAGCTCAGGTGCAGCGGACTGCGGATTAATCCAGATCGTGGCGAGGCCGACCGGCTTGTCAGCGATCGTGATCGGCACCACCCAGTTATTCGTTAACTGCACCGGATGATCGGTCTTGACGTCGGTCAGCCGCGTGCTCGTCCACTCGTACACCCGGCTGATCGCACCCGCCTTCGTCGTCGCGTTGAAGTCGACACCGGCGCCCACGGCATTCTTGCCGTACACGTTGTTCAGTCGGGTAACCATTCCCCCGTTGGCGACGTAGGCGGCAACTTCGGCAGGCACCGAACCCAAACTGGCGGATGCCGTCCCGGCGGGTCCCAGCGCGAGCGCCGCGAACAGCCCGCTGAGCAGCACGGCCACGGCCACTCGGCGAAACACAGGCGACGCCGCGCGGGCGGCTCGCGACGGCACGCGAGACGACGCACGACGTAAAGCTCGAGGGTCAGACATGGGTGGGTGCAGCTCTCGGGACGGGTCAGAAGTTGCTGCCCATCCAATCATCCGTTGGCGGTGGCGGACCGCAGGCGCAACGGGATGCTCACGACGAAGCGCGTGTTGCCCGGCTCGCTTTCGACGGTGACCGTGCCAGCGTGGGCCTCCACGACCGCAGACACGATCGCAAGACCGAGCCCGGTGCTGCCGGTCGCCCGCGAGCGGGAGCCGTCCCCGCGGGCGAACCGTTCGAAGAGCACCGGCAGGAGTCCGGGCGAGATGCCTGGCCCGTCGTCGGAGACCGTCACGAGGACGACGCTTTCGTCGACCGAGAGCGTCGTGATCACGTGGGTTCCTGGCGGCGTGTGCGTCCGCGCGTTCGCAAGAAGGTTAGCGAGCACCTGGTGGAGACGGCCGCGGTCACCGGTGACCAGCACGGCGCCATCCGGCATTTGCAGCTGCCAGTCGTGCTCCGGGGATACCGCGTGGGCGTCGCTGACCGCATCCACGAGGAGCGCCGTGAGATCCACCTCCCCGACCACGAGCTCGCGGCCGGCGTCGAGCCGAGCGAGTAGGAGCAGGTCTTCGACGAGCGAGGTCATCCTGATCGATTCCGATTCGATCCGGCCGAGCGAGCGCACCACGTCCTCAGGGAGTTCGTAGCCACCGCGGCGCGTGAGCTCGGAGTAGCCGCGGATCGAAGCGAGCGGCGTCCGCAACTCGTGGCTGGCGTCGGCGACGAACTGCCGCACCTTGTCCTCGCTGGCCTGCCGGGCGACCAGAGCGTTCTCGACGTGGCCCAGCAGGCGATTGAGGGCCGATCCGACCTGGCCGACTTCCGTGCGAGGGTCGGTGTCGGCATCCGGAACCCGGTCGGCGAGGCTCACCTCGCCCCGCGCAAGTTCGAGCTCCGAGACCCGAGTGGCGGTTGCCGCGACGCGACCAAGCGGCCGCAGGGCGACCCGCACCACGGCAGTGCCCGCGATCGCCGCAGCCAGCAGGGCGAGCAGTGTGATGAGCCCGAAGATCAGCAACAGGTTGTTCGTGGTGGTGTTGACGTCAGCCAGAGACTGCCCAACCACGACCCGCAAGCCGTCGTTGCGGGTGGCCGAAGCGACACGATACGCCCCAAGAGACCCGCCCAGATCGACCGTCTGCGCCGCACCATCTTCTCGAGGTAGGGCGAGCAGGCTGCGCAGTTGGGAGATCGTCAACTGGCTGACGGTACCGTCCTCGCTGATCACGATTCCCGCGGTCACCCCGTCGACTGATCGGAGCAACAGGCTGCCGAAACGCCGCGGGCCGGTCCCGGCACCCCCACCGCCCGGCGGGATTCCTCCCCCGTTGTCGTCACCGCTCGAGAACCCCACGGAGGACACCACCTGCCTGTCGAGTCGATCGAGCAAGTTGTTGTGCAAGACGAGCGCACTCGCGCCAGCCACGACGATGCTGACGACCGCGAGGAGCACGACGATGCCGAACACCAAACGTCTCTGAAGCGACCAGCGGGCTGAGCGGACGAGGAATGGCACGTTTCTACTCTGGCCTCCTCCCTGTGGAAAGCCTCGGAAGCGCGTCGGAACAGCCTTGGACATCAGGTCCCCCAGCATCTTCGCAGCGGTCCTCCTGGCGACAACGGTCGTTCTGGCGGGCCCAGCTTTGTGGTCCGCCTACGCCCTGACCTTGGGGAGAACAGCTAAAAGTCGCGCCAGCTGAACGCCGGCTCGAAGCCCAACCGTCGCCGAGCCTTGTCGATCGACAGCAGCGTCTCGTGCTCGCCGAGCTCCTTTGTCACCCGGACCCCGGGGAAGATCTCCGCGGCCAGCGAGGCGCTTGAGCGGGACATCACGGTGTCGGCGTTGGCGATGATGAAGGTCTCGTAGCCGGGGCCGCGGGTGGTGAGCGCCTTGAGCACGGCCTGGCCGGCATCCCGCACATCGATGTAACCCCAGAGGTTCCACTTGCGAAGCGTCGGGTCGGCGTCGAATGCCGGGAAGTCGCCGTACTCGCTGCCATCCATGACGTTGGAAAAGCGCAGGCCAGTCACGCTCAGTTCGGGATCCCAGCGGCAGAGCTCAAGCGCCATCGTCTCTTCGAGATGTTTGACCAGCGAGTACGTCGAGTTCGGCTGGGCGGGATACTCCTCGTCGACGGGAAGGTAGGGCGGCGGCACGTCGAACGGCAGGCCGAGCACAGTCTCGCTCGAGGCGTGGATGATGCGCTTGATCCCGGCCTTTCGGGCGCCCTCGAAGACGTTGAAGCTGGCGAGCATGTTGTTGCGGAAAGTCGCGATGTTGCTCACCAGCCCTGGGGCGGGGACGGCGGCAAGATGGATGACGGCATCCAGCTTCTCGAAGCGCTCCTCAACACCGCTCAGCGCGTCGATCACCTGACCGGAGTCGGTGAGGTCGATCTCGATGAAGCCCACCGGGCGGGACGGGCCTCCGGGTGCGGGAGCGCGATCCAGGTTCACCACGTCATAGCCGGCGTCCTGCAGCCAGGCGATCACACCTCGGCCTAGTTTCCCGCTTCCCCCGGTGACTGCAATCGTCATCGTCAGCTCCCTCTCCTCATTCAGTTCCACGATAGCGGCACCAAGTTTCTCCGGAGTATTCGTTCGGTCGGCTCGCGTCCGGCCCGCCGGTGCTGACAAGTTCGCGGATTCCTCCGGAGAAAGGAACGGGAACTCTGGAGAAACGGGGGTTCAACTCGCGGGCTTGATGAGGTACCCAACGCCCCGCACGGTATGGATCATCTGCCCGGCATCCGCGTCGATCTTCTTGCGCAGGTAGGAGATGTAGATCTCCACGATGCTGGAACGCCCGCCGAAGTCGTAGCTCCAGACCCGATCCAAGATTTGCGACTTACTCAGCACGCGACGCGGATTTCGCATCAGGTAGCGGAGCAGCTCGAACTCGGTGGCGGTGAGCCCGATCGGCACCCCGGCGCGG
>JAYTXO010000138.1:0-3206 GCA_043742905.1 Microbacteriaceae bacterium
CCCTGGCTCCCCCCGTTCCGGAACTGGATGACGAGCGCGATTCGACCGTGTCGTCCGGGTGGTACGTGCTGGTGTACCGAATTCCTTCCGAGCCGACCCGTCTGCGCGCTACGGCCTGGCGGCGGCTCAAGTCACTGGGGGCGGTATACCTGCAGAACTCCGTCGCAGCCCTGCCCGCTAGCCCCGCAGCGGAGCGCGCGCTGCGCAAGCTTCAGCACGAGATAGTCGGGATGTCGGGCACGGCGATCCTGATGAAGTCCGCGGTCCTCGTCGGGGAATCGAACGTGCTCGCTATTTACCAGGCGGCGCGTACCGACGAGTACGAGGAGATTGTGGACCGCTGCACCGGCTTTCTCGCCGAGTTGCAGAAGGAGTACGACAAGCAGCACTTCAGCTATGCCGAACTCGAGGAAAACGAAGTCGACTACACCAAGTTGGTGACCTGGTTCGCGAAGGTGAAAGCCCGTGACGAGTTCACTGCCCCCGGAGGCGCCCAAGCCGAGACGGCGATCAAGGAGTGCGAAACCGCCCTCGAGGAGTACGCCGCGCGCGTCTATGCGGAGGAACCGGAAGGCCACTGACCTCCGCCTGTGCCATCATCGCATCGCGCGACGGACGCCGTACGGAAGCAGGAGCGCGACGGCGATCGGCATGACAACCCACGCGAGCGGTGTGACCAGCGATACCCAGTAGGTCAGCCCGAGCCCGAGGACGACGCCCGCCGCGATTTGCCAGTCGTCCCCGATGATGAAGTCGTACCAGAAGGCGCCAAACGAGTGAAGTCGAGTGGCGAACGTCGGGGTCGGCCGCGGAGCCGGCGACATTGCAGACTCGGCTGCGGCGTCGCGAGGACCGACACTCGGGTCGGGAGTTCCGCCGACCGACGAGGCCGCGACCCGAACCGGCACCGGTGTGGGCAGCGAATCAGCCGTGCGGGAAAGGCGGTAGCGCCGCATCCCCGCAACCATGGCGAGGGCGACGATCGCAATCGATGGAGCGATCACGAGCAGCGCGGTGTCGGCGGCCGGCCAAACTGCGCCGGCGCCCTCGGCGCCCCAGAACATGCCGAAAGCGGTCAGCATCACGCCGACGACGAACTTGAGCGTGTTCTCGGGGACGCGCGCGAGCGGTCCGCGCACGGCGATCCCCAGGATCACAACGATGACGATCGCGGCACCGGCCGCAATCGTGGCGACCGGGAGGTTCTTCTGGTTGGTTCCGAAGGTCAGCACGATGAAGACGACCTCGAGGCCCTCAAGCACTACCCCCTTGAAGGAGAGAGTGAAGGCGTACCAGTCTTGGACGCCGCGTCGCGATCCGGCTTCCGCTTGGGCCGCGGCGGCGACCTCCTTCTCGTAGATGGCGGCCTCATCGTGCAGGGCCTTGTATCCGCTGGCGCGAAGGATCGCCTTGCGCATCCACTGCAGACCGAAAACAAGAAGCAACCCCCCGATCACCAGGCGCAGGATGCCGATGGGAAGAAGCGAGATCGCCGGCCCGGCAATCGCAATCGCGAGAACCAGCACCGCGATGCCAGCAAGGACGCCCAGCAGAGCGGAGCGCCAGTGCCGTGCGGTCCCGGCGGCGAGCACGATCGTGGTGGCCTCGACCGCCTCGACGAGGCACGCGAGGAATACGGCTGAGAATAATGCGACGTCATTCATGAAAGCTCTTTCGGTGGTGTGTTTGCATAGAAATATAACAGCTGTTAGTTCGGTTACGAAATCAGCTCGCCGGGAAGGCGACCATGCCAGCCGGGTCGATCGCCACCAGGCACTGGTCGCCTCGGGCCCAGGCGCGCTCGTCGAAGACCGAGGTGAGCAGTCCGTGGCCGGTGTCAACGACGTGGTCATAGCCGCGGCCACGGTAGGCGACGTCCACGACCCGAGCTGGCATTCTGTGGCGTAATCCGTCGCGCGTACCGTGCACCTCGACGCACTCGAGCCGCGTCGCGGTCGGGCGCACCATCACCTCGACGGCGACGCCACGGGTTACACCGTGACCCGCCGACGCGGTGAGACCGTTCTCACCGACCCGAACTTGAGCGCGACCGTCGCGCACACTCGCCGTCACGCCTTGGAATGATCCGGCCAGGCCAGTGAAGCGCGCGACGAACGGCGTCGCTGGCCGGCGGAAGATCGTCTCGGCACTCCCCCGCTGCTCGATCGACCCCCCGTTGAGGATCGCCACCTCATCGGCGAGAGCGAACGCTTCTGACTGATCGTGCGTGATGTACAGCGCGGTGGCACCGGTCTCCCGGGTCAGGGTGGCGATCTCGAGCCGCAGGTGCTCACGCAGATCCGCGTCGAGATTCGACAGGGGCTCGTCGAAGAGGATCAGTTCAGGCTCACTCACTATGGCGCGGGCTAGGGCAACGCGCTGCTGCTGACCGCCGGAGAGCTCATGCGGGTAGCTGGTCGACTTCGCACCGAGACCCACTCGTTCAAGCACGGATTCGACGCGGCGGGCGCTCTCGCGGCGGGCGAGCCGCCGGCGACGCAGCGCATAGCCCACGTTCTGCCGCACCGTCATGTGCGGCCAGAGCGCGTAATCCTGGAACACCATGGCGAGGGAGCGCTTCTCCGGTTTCGCATGCGTGTGATGATCGCTAATCGGCGTCGTCCCGAAGTGGATGCTGCCGCCATCCAGTCGCTCGACTCCCGCGATCGACCGCAGCAGCGTCGATTTGCCCGAGCCGGAAGGCCCGAGGAGCACAGTGAAGGAGCCTGCCGGGACGTCGAGATCGACTCCGCGGAGCGCCTCGAGGGTGCCGTAACGCTTGGCTGCGCCTCGGACGACGACGTGATGACCGGTCATTTTGCAGTCCCCCAAGTTCGCCAGCCGCGCGGGGTCGCGAGCCGGAAGATCATTGTGGCGGCGCCCACGACCAGGAGCGCGGTGAGGATCGCGAGTACCTCCATCGCGGTGCCGCCGCCGAAGTCGTACTTGGAAAGAGTCGCAGTGATCCCCACCGAAATCGGCTGCTCACCGGGCGGGGCCAGCAGCTGCGACACAGGTAGCTCCAGCAGGGTCGCGGTGAAGGTGAGCAGCCAGGCGTTCAACAGCGGGCGCGAGATCACCGGCAACACGATGGAGAGCCACGAGAAGATCGCCCCGGAGCCGTGCACCCGCGCGGAGTGCAGCATCGAATCCTGGATCTGGCTCATGCTCCCAACCAGAAGCCGCGAGGTCGAGGGCAGAGCCGT
>JAYTXO010000139.1:0-2539 GCA_043742905.1 Microbacteriaceae bacterium
ACCGTGACCAACCTCAGCGGAGTGGACCCGGCAGGCGTCACGCAACCCATTCCGGTGCTTACTCAGGCTCCGCGCTGGCGCGACACCTTTATCGCGCTACGGGCATACAACTACCGGCTGTACGTAATCGGCCAACTCTTCGCCAACATCGGCGGATGGATGCAGCGGATCGCCATCGACTGGCTTGTGCTGGAGTTAACCAGCAACGTCGCCCTCGTCGGCCTCACCGTTACGCTTCAGTTCGCTCCCACCCTGGTGCTCGGGCCCTGGGCGGGAGTGATCTCGGATCGCTACAACCGGCACCGCACGCTGATCCTCACCCAGACCACTGGAACCGTCTTCAACGGCTTGCTTGCGGTGCTCGTGCTCACCGGTTACGCGCAGGTCTGGATGGTGTTCCTCGTGGCCGGGATCACCGGCTGCTCGATGGCGATCGACTCGCCGTCGCGCTCGGCGTTCGTCACCGAGATGGTGGGGTCGTACCGGCTGCGCAATGCCATCAGCCTCAATGCGAGCATCTTCCACCTGGGCGGGCTGCTCGGCCCCGCGATCAGCGGGCTGCTGATCACGCTGGTCGGCTCCGGATGGTCGATCGCTGTCAACTCCGGCACGTCGGCGATCGCGGTACTGGCACTCGGGCTGATGCGCACGCACGAACTGACTCGTTCACTGCGCGTGCAGGCGGCTAAGGGGCAGATCCGGGAGGCACTGCGCTACGCCGTGCGCAAGCCGACGATCTTCTGGCCGATCGTGTTGATGGGCTTCGTGGCGACCTTCGGCATGAACCTGCCGGTGCTCTTCACCGCGTCTGCAAACCAGACATACGGCACCGGCGCGGCGGGCTACGGGCTCTACAGCTCGCTGGCCGCGGCTGGCGCGCTGGCGGGCGCACTGCTCACCACCCGGCGCAAGCGGCTGCGGCTGCGGGCGATCGTCATCGCGGTGGTGATCTACGGCGCCGTCACCGCGTTGGCCGGGGTCGCGCCGCTGTACGTGATCTTCCTCGGCGCGCTGGTCGCAATCGGCATCTCGCGCCTCGCCTTCGCGACCGCCGCAGAATCGTTGACGCAACTGTCGACCAATCTCGGCATCCGGGGTCGAATCATGTCGTTCTACATCATGGTCAGCGTTGGTGGCCAGGCGGCGGGCGGCCTGCTCATCGGATGGATCGCGCAGAACCTCGGCGCACAGACGGCGTTTTTGATCTCGGGCGGGGTTCCATTGCTCGCCGGGCTGGTCGTCGGCGCCATCCTCGGTCGTCGCCACCAGCTCACTCTGCAGGTCAACCTGCGCACGCCGCGACAGTTCGTGAGGATCGTGAAGCGGCCGCAGGTCGCCTGAGTTCGTTCTCCGGAGTTTTCCCGAGCAGCCGAGGAATGAGCGCCAGTATTCCTGGACCCTCGGCGAGAAACTCCGGAGAAGCTAGGAAGATCTCCGGAGAAACGGAGGAACGTCAGCCGGCCGCGCGCTCCGAGCGGTCGAGCAGGGACTCGAGCTCCGCGGTGTCGAGCGGCTGAGTCTCGTTGCTGACCGTGCTGCCGAATGAGGTCTGCGCGTCGTCGGTGAGGGCAGAGAGCATCTCGACCGCGTCATCCACGATCGAGGTCGAGCGCACCTCGGTGCCGTGCAGCAGCCAGCGAGCCACCTCCAGTTCGGCGAGAAGGGTGGCGCGCTGCCGCAACTGGCGGTCGATCTGGCCGCGCGCTGCTCCGTACGCGTCGAACGCCGCATCTATCGCCCCCGGCTGCGTCGCGCCAAGCAGCCACTGCAGGTCGAGAGCGGGGTCCCCGACGCGCAGACCGTGCCAGCCGAGAATGCCGGTGACCTGGTCGGATGTCGCGAGCAGCGAGTCGGAACCGAGCGAGCCGTTGATCACCGTCGCCGTGTACTGCCAGAGCGCGGATTCCGCGCCCGCATGCTCCCAACGCTGCTGCAGCGCGATCGGAACGACCCCGGTTGCGCAGGCGCGGTCGATGAGCGTGATGGCGGCGCGGTGACCGTCGACCGCGTTGTGCGAGACGAGGCCGGCATCCACGACGAAGCTGGTCGGCAGCGCGTGGATCGCGGCGATCGCCGTGCCGATCGAGGCGGCGAGCTCGGGGGTGATCTGGTCGAGTGTGATCTTGGTGCCGTAGACGAACTCGTAGACGACAGCGCGGGTTCCGGCGATCGGCACCTGGCCAGCGAAGGTAGACACGGCGAAGGGCAGCCGGGTTCGTACACCGGTGCTCAGCGCGCGAAGGGCGACGAGATCCGCAGACTGCTGGGCTTCGGCCTTTTCGCTCCGGGGAATCCGCACGATCCAGTGTCCGCCGTCACGCACGGTCAGCAGGGCGGCGTCGAAGTCTCCGTGCCCCATCGAGCCGAAGGCTTGGGCACCGACGACGTCCAGCCCGGCCACGGCCGACGTCGCGAGCGCCGCTAGAGTGAAGTGGGATCTGGACATGACGACAGGGTAGGTCGGCGGATGCCCGACCGGCCGCACGCCACGCCTTTCTCACTCGTCCCGGAGGTACCCGCTGAACGACTCCTTCGGTTC
>JAYTXO010000140.1:0-3693 GCA_043742905.1 Microbacteriaceae bacterium
GACGGGCGATCATCCGGTTGCGGGCACTCGTGCCCTGGGGGTGCGCCCGCTGGCCGCTAGACTTCGGCATCGAGAGTCCTCCTGTGCTGATGTCTGAACACCACCAGCGTAGCGAGGGCTCTCGTTCGTGTTCTCAGCCCCGATCGTGCCTCACTCCGCGCCCAGCCCCGGTGTCACGGACGTATCTGGACGAGATCACCGCGAGACCTCAGGCATCACGCGACGATACGCGTGGGCACTCACGGCCCACGCCTTGAGCGTGTGAGTCGATCTGACGATGATGGCCTCGACCAGCGCGCTGGTCGTTGGCAGTACCAACGTATTACGTTGACTTGTCCAACGACGAGGAGTATCGTGCCAGCATGGCACTACTTGAGCGATCCCCGATCACCGCGACCGCTGGCAGTTGGGACGTCACGCTTCGTGCGGGCAAGACATGGCAGTCATTCGAACAGTTTCGGGTGGAGGGTGGGACCGGCATGGTCGACGCCATCCCTGAGGGGGCCGTAGGATTCCTCCGGGTCCGAGAGGTCGAGTTTGCGATCCTTCGACGTCGTGACTTCGGCCGGATCCTCGGAATCGCCCAGGACGTCCGCCGTCTCGCGCGCGGTATCCCGCTCCTCCGGCAGGCGGCCGAACTCGTCTCGAAATCGACCGACCAGGAACTCGCGATTCGGCACTTCAGCGAGTTGACGGTGTCGCTCTCGGACGTGGTCACGACCGGACCGGTGCCCTTCGATGATGCCGATCTGGCGCTCGAGCCGCCGGAGACGTCGATCGACCTTGACACGTTCGCGCCGCCGCGCGCGACCACCGCCGAGCAGTAGACCTCGCGCGTGACGGAGGAGCTGGAGCGCACACTGGCGAGTCGGGGCCACGGGATGGAGGGGCTAACGACCATCCAGGCTTTCCTGCGAGGACTACCGCTCGTCGAGCGGCTGGCATGGCTGGCAGAGCACACCCTGACCCCCCCGTTGACGCATGACCAGGCGCAGGCCCGCGTCGATGCCACGGTCGAGCCGTTCCAGGTGCTGCAAGGGGACGTCGTCCGCACGTCGTCGGCCTACGATCTCGGCCTTCGAGATGCCCAGTACTCGACCTTTGCGATCGCGACCTCGTCATGCGATCTGATCGAAGGCCGACGGACGACCGCGCTGCTCCTGCCGGTGCTCCCCAAGTATCGCCAAGACTTTGCGACCGACGCCGACCTGAGCTCATTCCTGGAGTCGCTCAGCACCTACCGGCCCAAGAAGCACTTCTATCTCCCGGTCCTTCCCGATGATCATCCTGACGTGATGTGCAACGTCGTTCTCCTCGATCCGCTCCATGTGATCGCCAACGACCAGGTCAACCTTGCCGAGCGTCGTGCGTCGTTGTCTCTCGTCGGGTGGCGGATGTTCGGCGCTCTGGTTCGCGAACTCCTTGTGCGCGAAGCTGAGCACGAGGACCTGATGCGGACCTTGCCGGAGTCGGCATGATGCCGGCCTGGCCCGCAGTCGACCCTCAGGATCGGGGGAAGTGACGGCGCCCGAGCTCGAGCGTTTCGTCACGGCCCAGGACGCGGCCCTCATTGACCACCGGTCGCGGGCCGCGGCGAGGGCATCGATTGGGTCGCTCAGCTGGCCGTCCCCGTCGTGCAAATGCACGAACACCCACGGACCCCGGAGCGCAACGGCTGTCGCGACCACGAACAGCTCGACATCGCTGGTCGGAGTCGATCGGAGGGAGCCATCGTGCGACCTCGCTCCTCGAAAAGCCTCTGGCCCTCAAGCTCCAGCAGCGGCGTCGCGGTGTGAAACTGAGGTACCGTCACCGACTCGATCTGCTGGTTGGTCAGGCCGTACCCGTAGACCGCGCAAACGTCGTCACTCAGATCACGGGCATCGGTCAAGCGTAGCCCCTCGCTCCCACACTCGACCGAGATGCCTTCGTCGATCCGAGGTCTCGGCACCATGACAGGAACGTGGCGCAGCCTTGTTGTCATTGCAATCGTTTCCCCTCCTCTGGCGGGCTTTGCGTCAGGCGCCCGAGTGCCCTAGCGGGGTCGCGGCGAAGCTGGTCGTGGGCGACTCGCAAGCACTCCTCAGCACGCTGAACATCACCGACGTCGATGATCATCTCGAGCGGGTCGAAGAGGCGTCGCAGCGGCGAGGTGCGATCGGACACGATCGTGAGCGAACTGCGGGGCCGGGTCACCGCGACGTAGGTCGCGACACCGGACTGCCCACCCGCCTCAAGCCTCGGCTGCACGATGATCACGCGCTCGGCATCCCAACCTTTGTACGAATGGATCGTCGACACCTTGGTCCGCTGATCGTGTGGTGTGAACGACACTTTGAAACGACGGATGCGCTCGCGCCGTTGATCACGTGTCGGACGTTGGGCGGTGCTGAAGACGGGTAGGACGTGGTTGGTCTCGATGTCGCTCGCAGCGAGAAGCTCCACGAGCGCCGCCCCCTGCTCTCGAGAGTTCACGAGCACGGCCACATCGTGAGGCCGGTGACCTGGCCGGGCTCTCCACGCGAGCAGGAGATCCCTGACGGCAACGAGCGCCGCACCAGGGCTATTGACGCCGACCCACTGGGCGGTCGTGTCGCCGAAGAGTCGTAACGCCTCATCGTCGACCAAGATCGGCGGTGAGCCGACTTCAAGGGCCTGGCCAAGCTGGGTTGCGATGTCTGCTAGACGCGTCGACATCCGCCATGACCGATCGAGGCGGGAGATCCTGTTCCCGGGAATCCGGTCCAGGCCGTCCAGGCGGGCGTACAGACGTTGCGCGCGGTCATACGCGATCGTGATCTCCGCGTCCGGCACAGCGAATGCCTCGACGGCGTCGAAGAACGCTGGGCTGAAGTCCTGACCCTCATCGACGAGGATCGAGTCAAACCTGAAATCCTCCGGTTGGCCTGCCTGCTGGAGGGTCGCCTTCAGATAGGCTGGCCACGTGTGATCGTAGTGCGCTTGCCGGAGTGCGTCTTCCTCGTCGTCAACGCCGACGGCAAGGGCATCAAGTCCGGAAGGCATCACAGGCGGCGTTATAGACACGGCACGAAGGTAGGCCGCGCCAAGGCCGTGGAAGTGCTGGACTGTGACATCCTGGGCAGCGAACCGGTCCGGCGAGTCCCGGATCATCGCCCGGCAGAAGTTGGCGAGCGTGATGTTGTACGTCACGAGAAGGACCTTGTGGGGGCGTGAGTGTGCCGCTAGTGCGGTCGCGCGACGAGCGAGAACAAGAGACTTGCCGCTTCCGGCCACACCCTCGATACCCCATCGCCCAGGCCGGTGCTCCCGAGTTGCGAGGTTGGACTGCTCGGATGACAACGGCACAGCACCAAATGCAGGCGGGTGATACGCCGCGAAGGCGGACTGTAGGTCCGCATGCCAGGTCGGCTTGATCGACACGGGTCGATCGACACGCGGCACGATCAGGCGCATCGGGGCGTCGGCAACCTCGTCACCGCAGATGACGACGACATCCGGGTCCCTCGTCCAAGCCTCAACTAGATAGTCGCGCCGCGAGGCACTTGGCAGGTATAGGCCCAGCCGAATGACCTCGAAGAGGCGAGGATCGTGGTTCAGCGCCTCGGCCCAGTCCGGAAGGTACGAGTGGTAAATAGCTTGCCGAATGGCGCGCAGGCGATCTATCGGGTCTTGGACCGATCGCTCATCACCGGTCGAGAGGTTCCTCCCGTC
>JAYTXO010000141.1:0-9488 GCA_043742905.1 Microbacteriaceae bacterium
GTCAGTCCCGCCCAGTCCGTCCACACCAGCAGCTGGCCGGACGTGTGCGGCCCAGCCCCGACGCTGATGGTCGGAATCGAGAGCGCATCGGTGACGCGCTTCGCCGCATCCGCCGGAACCATTTCGAGCACGACCGCGAAGGCGCCGGCGTCCTCAACGGCGTGGGCGTCGGCCAGCAACTGCTCGACACCGTCGCCGCGGCCCTGGATGACGTGGCCGCCGAGCTGGTGCTCGCTCTGCGGCGTGAAGCCGATGTGACCCATCACCGGGATGCCAGCCGACACGATGCGGCGGATCTGCTCCGCACTGCGCACCCCGCCTTCCAGCTTGACCGCGTGTGCACCGGTTTCTTTCATGAAGCGAAAAGCGCTGTGCAGCGCTTCGTCCGGTCCGGTCTCGTAGGAGCCGAACGGCATGTCTCCGATGACGAACGCGCGTTTGACTGCACCCGCGACCGCACGGGTGAGCGGGATGAGCTGGTCGATGGTGACGGGAAGCGTCGTGTCATAGCCGAACACGTTGTTGCCCGCCGAGTCGCCGACGAGGAGAAAGTCGATGCCCGCCTGATCGAAGATCGCGGCCGTGAGCATGTCGTAGCTCGTGAGCCCGGTGATCTTGATTCCCTGATCTTTCGCGTTCTGAAAGTGCCGCGTTCGGACCCGTTTGACGACTGCGTCTGCCATGGCAGCAGTCTAGGTCGCCGATTTGGCGCGCAGTATCCCGACGGAGATAAACGCCTGAGCCGCCGTGTAAGTCAGCATGATCACGAACCTGCCGACGCTGCCCTGGAAGAACCTGGTGAACAGCCGGAGCGACAGCACGGTGTCCGAGGCGAGGAAGAGCACGCCTCCGGCAGCGGTCCACCGGTTGCCTCGCGTCGACGAGATCGCCATCGCGGCGAGGATCAGCCCGTACAGCGCGAGGTAAGGAAGCATCCCGCCCAGCCGGGGAGTGAGCACCACCAGCAGCGCTAGAAACCAGGGGATCGCGAGCAGCCCCCAGCGCGAGGGAGGCCGATTGTGGAAGGCGAACTCGAACATCCAGATGTATGCGGCGTGCGCCGAGAAGAAAAGTCCGAGGCCGACGGGTAAGCGCGCAATGAAGATGTCGCCGCACCAGGAGAGAGCAAGCCCAGCGAAGAGCAGCGCGGTGACCGGCGGGCGGGGTCTTCGGTGCGCGAGCAGCATGGCGACGCCGACGCCGAACGCGAGGGTCGGCATCTCAAGTGACTTGCTGACCTGATCCGCCTGAACGTCGGTTCTGAACTTCGAGGCCAGCTGCACCGCGGTCACCGCGACATACGGGGCGAACCCGGCGAGTGTCCAGCCGATACGCCAGCCCAGGTTGCGCGGTGCGGTGTCGCCCATTTTTAGCCCGCGCGGCGCGACGTGATCGGGAGGCGGCGGTCCCGACCGAAGGCCATGCCCGAGATCTTGGGGCCGATAGCGCCCTGCCGACGCTTCCACTCGGCGCCGTCGACGAGCCCGGTGACGAAGACCACCGTTGCCCGGTCGAATCCTTTCGAGATCAGATCCTCGCGTCCAAGTCCTTCGTTGACGTAGCCGGCGATGAGCTCGTCGAGCAACTCGTATGGCGGCAGTGTGTCCTGGTCGGTCTGGTCGGGCCGCAGTTCGGCGCTCGGCGGCTTCTCGATCGAATTGGCCGGGATCGGCGCAGTCTGGCCCCTGGCCTCAGCGATCGTGTTGCGCCAGCGCGCCAGCTTCCAGACGAGCATCTTGGGAACATCCTTGATCGGAGCGAAGCCGCCGGCCGAATCTCCGTAAATCGTCGAGTAGCCCACAGCGAGTTCGCTCTTATTGCCCGTGGTGAGCACGAGGTGGCCGTGAACGTTCGATTCGGCCATCAGGATGATGCCCCGGATGCGTGACTGCACATTCTCTGCGGCTGTCCCGGTGAGAAGCAGCTGGTCCTCGATCGGCTGGACCAACTCGGCGATCGCCTCGGTGGAGTAGTGCAACCCGATCCGCTCCGCCAGATCTTCGGCGTCCGTGCGGGAGCCGTCCGAGCTGTAACGGCTCGGCATGCTGACGCCGTAGACCCGGTCTGCCCCGATTGCGTCGGCGGCGATCGCGGCGCAGACGGCCGAATCGATTCCGCCTGAGAGGCCCAAAATGACGCTGCGGAAGCCGTTTTTCTCGACGTAGTCGCGCAGGCCGAGCACGAGAGCGTTCCACAGCTGCTCGCGGTCGTCGGGGAGCACGGCGATGTCGAGCGCGAGGGGCGTAGCGGTCTCGACGGGCCCGACCAGCGTTGACGGCGTGAGTTCGATACGGGCGACGCTCGCGGGCAGCTGCGCCTTGGTCGCGGCCGCCGGGTCCACGTCGACCACCAGCAGATGTTCCTGGAACTGGGGTGCGCGCGCCAGAATCGCGCCCGTGCCATCCACGACCACACTGTCGCCGTCGAAGACTAAGTCGTCCTGTCCGCCCACGATGTTCACATAGGCGACGATCGTGTCCGTCTCGCGCGCACGACGCGTCACGAGGGGCAGGCGGGTCTCGTCCTTGTCGCGCTCGAATGGAGAGGCGTTGATCACGACCAGCAGGCCGGCATCCGCCTCCAGAACACGGCTCACCGGGCCTCCATCGCGCCAGAGGTCCTCGCAGATGATGAGCGCGACATCCACCCCTTTCAGCCGCAATAGGAGCAAATCGTCGCCCGGGATGAAGGTGCGGTACTCGTCGAACACCGAATAATTCGGCAGGTGATGTTTCGCGTAGCGGGCGCGCACCTCCCCGCCCTGCAGCACGCTCGCGCAATTCTGAGCGATCGCGGTTGGGGCATTCGAGTTGCCGTCGATGCGCGGTTCGAACGGGCCATCCGGATGCCCGACCACCACCACGAGTTCGCCGAGCCCCTCCTCGGCAAGTCTCGACGCCAGCGTTGGGACAGCGTCGTGCGCGTGACGCAGAAAACTCGGTTGCGCGGCGAGGTCTTCAATGGGGTAGCCACTGAGTGCCATCTCGCCGAGCAAGAGGATGTCGGCACCGGCCTCAAACGCCCGCCGCGCTGCGTGCACGATCTGCACGGCATTACCGGTCAAATCGCCCACGATCGGGTTGGTCTGAGCCAGTGCCAATCGCAGTCGGGGCATACCGGTAGCCTAGAGCCGAGGCGCACGGTGCAGCCGTGGCGGGCAACTAGAAGGGGCTTGCATGGACAAGCAACGTGACTTCGTTCTTCGCACGATTGAGGAGCGCGGCGTCAAGTTCGTGCGGCTGTGGTTCACCGACGTGGTTGGCACGCTCAAGTCGGTGGCTCTGGCTCCGGCCGAGGTCGAAGGTGCCTTCAGCGAGGGTGTCGGATTCGACGGCTCGGCGATTGAGGGCTTGACGCGTTCCTTCGAGGCGGATGTGCTCGCGCATCCGGACCCCACAACTTTCCAGATCCTGCCGTGGCGTGGCGAGGTTGATCCCACTGCGCGTATGTTCTGCGACATCATGACGCCGGACGGGCAGCCAGCGGCCGCGGATCCGCGGAACGTGCTGAAGCGCACCCTCGCGAAGGCCGCCGATCGCGGCTTCACCTTCTACACTCACCCCGAGATCGAGTTCTACCTGCTCAAGTCGAGCAAGCTGAAGAATGGCGAAGCGCAGCCTGTCGACTCGGCTGGATACTTCGACAACGTGCCGGGCGGCACGGCCCACGATTTCCGTCGCCGTTCGGTGCGGATGCTCGAAGACCTCGGCATCTCGGTGGAGTTCAGCCACCACGAGGCTGGTCCTGGCCAGAACGAGATCGACCTGCGTTACGCCGACGCGCTGACAATGGCCGACAACATCATGACTTTCCGTACGGTCATCAAGGAGGTGGCGATCGAGCAGGGGGTTTATGCGAGCTTCATGCCAAAGCCGATCTCCGGTCAGCCGGGATCGGGCATGCACACGCACATGTCGCTCTTCGAAGGCGACACCAACGCGTTCTTCGATGCCGCGGGTCAGTACCAGCTCTCGAACATCGGTCGGCAGTTCGTCGCAGGGCTTCTGCGCCACGCGCCAGAGATCACCGCGGTCACGAATCAGTTCGTCAACTCCTACAAGCGTCTCTGGGGCGGTGACGAGGCCCCGAGTTACCTGACCTGGGGCCACAACAACCGCTCGGCGCTGGTGCGCGTCCCGCTCTATAAGCCGGGCAAGGGCAACAGTGCTCGCGTCGAGTACCGTGCCATCGATTCGGCGGCAAACCCCTACCTCGCCTTCTCACTGCTTCTTGCAGCGGGTCTTAAGGGCATCGAAGAGGGCTATGAGCTTCCGCCCGAGGCCGATGGCGACGTGTGGGCTCTCACCGACTCCGAGCGGCGTGCCCTGGGCTACGACGGGCTACCGACGAGCCTCGACGCCGCCTTAGGGCTGATGGAAGAGAGCGAACTTGTCGCCGAGACGCTCGGCGAGCAGGTGTTCGAATACGTGCTGCTGAACAAGCGTCGTGATTGGGCGGGCTACCGCGCACAGGTCACGCCGTTCGAGCTGTCGACCAACCTGGAGATCCTGTAGCGCCAGCAAGTTGCGTCGAGGGCAACCGGGCGGAGTCGAGGGGCGGTATGACGAGGACGACGACGACTCTCACCGAGTTGGCACGCCTGGGGTTTTCGGACCTCACGGCGTCAAGCGCGGCGTTGAAGGACGTCCCGCGGGACCGTGTCGAAACTTTTGCGCATGCCGCCGATCCTGATCAGGCGCTCCGGCTGCTTCGTGACTTGCTCGAGACGGCTCCGGATGCCGTTGCGCCCCTTCTGGCGGACGACTCGGCCGCGCTGCGCCTCGTCCGGGTGCTGGGCGCGTCGTCCGGGCTCGCCGACTTTCTGTTCCACCACCCCGAGCAGCTGGCCGTTCTCCAGGAGCCGCTGAGAGTTCTCCCAAGTGGCGATAGCTATCGGGAGCGGCTGCTTGCAGCCGTTGACGGAGTTGGCGGTGAAGCGGGCCGGAACGCTCTCCGCATTGCATACCGACGTGAGTTGACCAGGCTGGCGGCGTGGGACCTCGAACAGCCCGACGGGCAGCAGATCGTCGATCGCGTCGCGGCTGCACTGGCCGACCTCGCGGCTGCGGCACTCGATGCCGCGCTCGCCCTGGCGCGACAGGCAAGCCGGTTTCCCAAGGAGCAGGTGGCGGCGACCCGACTCGCGATTATCGGGATGGGCAAGGCGGGCGCCCGCGAACTCAACTATCTGAGCGACGTGGATGTCATCTTTGTGGCGGCGGCGGCCGCGTCGGCGGATGAGTCATCCCTCGACGGTGAGGAGATGCTCAGCGAGGGCAGAGCCGTCGAGATCGGCACGCGCCTGGCGATGGACACGATGCGCGCGATCCAGGAGCTCGCCATTGAGCCGCCGCTGTGGGAGGTCGACGCGAACCTCCGCCCCGAGGGCAAGGACGGTGCCCTGGTGCGTTCACTCGATTCGCACCTGGCATATTACGAACGCTGGGCGAAGAGCTGGGAGTTCCAGGCCCTGCTCAAAGCGCGCGCCATGGCTGGCGACCGGGAGCTGGGGGAGCGTTACGTCGAAGGCGTCGCCCCGATGGTCTGGTCGAGCGCGTCCCGTGAGAACTTCGTGGAGTCGGTGCAGGCGATGCGCGAGCGGGTCACCGCGCACATCCCGCCCGACGAAGTCGAGGTGCAGCTGAAACTCGGCCCCGGCGGCCTGCGCGATGTGGAGTTCACCATTCAGCTGTTGCAGTTGGTGCACGGGCACTCTGATCCGGAGGTGCGGCAGCGCGCAACCCTCGACGCCTTGGCTGCTCTTGCCGACCGGGGCTACATCGGGCGCGTGGAGGCGGCCGAGTTCGGCAGTGACTACCGATTCTTGCGGCTGCTGGAGCATCGCATCCAGCTCTCCCGACTGCGCCGCACCCACCTGATGCCGCGCGACGCCGACGCCCTGCGTGCCCTCGCCAGGGCATCCGGCATCGCCACCACGGCCGACGGCTTGCTCGAGGCCTGGCAGCGGGTCAAGCAGACCGTACGCACTCTGCACGAGCGCCTGTTCTATCGACCGCTTCTCTCGGCGGTCGCCGCTCTGCCGGACGACGGCTATTCGCTCACGAGCGAGCAAGCGGAGGCCCGCCTCGCCGCTATCGGCTTCCACGATGCGCGCGGTGCGCTGCACCACATCGCGGCGCTGACGAGCGGAGTCTCGCGACGTGCGCAGATCCAGCGCAACCTGCTCCCGGTTATGCTCGGCTGGTTTGCCGAGGGTGCAGATCCCGACCTCGGCCTGCTCAACTTCCGTCGTTTGAGCGACGACCTGGGCGAGGCGTACTGGTTCCTCCGGATGCTGCGCGACTCCTCCGGGGCCGCCCACCGCCTCACGCACGTGCTCTCCTCCTCGCGGTTCGTCGGCGTGCTGTTCGAGCGCATCCCAGAGGCGGCCGCGTGGCTCGAGTCAGACGGTGAGCTGCGCCCGCGCGCCCTCGCGGACCTCCTGGAAGAGACCGCCGCGACCGTTGCGCGCCACGCCGACGATGTGGATGCCGCGGCTCTCGCGCTGCGCACGGCTCGGCGTCGCGAGGTGCTGCGCCTTGCTCTCGCTGCGATCCTCGGCATGATCACCGTCGAGGAAATTGGGCAGGGGCTCAGCGACATCACCTCGGCGGTACTCACTGGTGCGCTGGCGCTCTGCCATCGCTGGGGCGACGGCGTCGAGTTCGGGATTATCGCGATGGGCCGCTACGGCGGTCAGGAACTCGGGTTCGGGAGCGACGCCGACATCGTCTACGTGTACCAGGCCGCCGGGGCACAGCCCGAGGTGGCGGCGCAGCGTGCAGAGATGATCGCGCGCGAACTCAAGCGGCTCACCGAAGACTTGCGGCTCCCGCTTGACCTGGATCTCGGCCTCCGGCCCGAGGGCAAGAACGGCGCCGTTGTGCGGACGCTCGACAGCTACCGGGCCTACTACGAGCGCTGGTCGCTGACCTGGGAGGCGCAGGCCCTGCTCCGAGCGCGAGGGGCGGTCGGCGACCCGGGCGTGCTGCGTGCCTTCGAGGGTCTGGCGGACGAGGTGCGGTACCCGACATCCATCTCCCCGACGGACGTGCGCGAAGTCAAGCGCATCAAGGCCCGTGTCGAGGCGGAGCGGCTTCCTCAGGGAGCGGACCCGTCGCGACACCTGAAGCTCGGTCGCGGCTCCCTGAGCGACGTCGAGTGGTTCGTGCAGCTGCTGCAGCTGCAGCACGCGTCGACCTTCCCGGCGCTTCGAACCACCTCGACCTTGACCGCTCTCGATGCGGCCGTCGAAGCGGAGCTCGTCTCCGCTGTGGACGCCGCCAAGCTGCGCGCAGCGTGGATCATCGCGTCGCGCGCCCGATCGGCGATGACGCTATGGACGGCCAAGACGGCCGACGTGTTGCCGACGGATCGGCAGCAACTGGGGGGCGTCGCGCGACTGCTTGAGTATCCGCCCGGGGGCGCTGCGCGACTCGAAGAGGACTACTTGCGGACTACGCGGCTCGCGCGGCAAGTGTTCGAGCGTCGGTTCTACGGCGGTCGACGGTAGTCGGCAGGGCGTGGCGTGCGAAATCGTTCGCCTCGTCGCGTTCGGAGCGAAGGCGTCTTGGCTAGAGGTAGGAAATGAGTAGGGCGATGGCTGCGGCGGCCATTACGGCGAAAGCGACCCAGAGTCCGATCTTAGAGAGGACACCGCCGGCGTATGAGCCCATCAGCTTGCGCCGGCTGGAGATGCGTGCAATGAAGTAGATCAGGGGCACGGCGACGATTCCGTTGAACACGGCGGTGAGCACGAGGGCCCGGATCGGGTCGAGTCCGACAAAGTTGAGCAGCAGGCCCACCAGCGTGCCGATGATGATCACGAGGTAGAACGCCCGGGCCTGTTTGAACTTGCGAAACAGGCCCTCTTTCCAGTTGAGGGTTTCCGTGATGGCATAGGAAGACGAGCCGGCAAGAACGGGGATGCTCATCAGGCCTATTCCGATGACCCCGACCGCGAAAATTAATTGTGCCAGAAACCCAGCGTTGGGGAAGGTGTGCACGAGTGGCCGAAGCGCTTTCGCCGCGTCTGCTGCGGTGACGATGTTGGTGATCCCCGCATGGTTCAGCACGACCGCGCCAACGAGCACTATGAACCAGGCCACGACGTTGGAGAACACCATCCCGAGAACAGTGTCGATGCGCAGCCTCCGCAAGTAGAACTTGGTGATCTTGGGCGGCACGCCGTCGGGTGTGTCCCGGTGTTCGGCGACTTCATCTTCGACAACGTTGCTGGTCTGCCAGAAGAACAGGTACGGGGAGATCGTGGTGCCGAAGATGGCGACGATCACATAGAGCAGGCTCTGGTTGAACTGGATGTGCGGGATGATCGTGGCCTGCAGCGCCTGTGCCCAGGGCACCGTGATCAGAAACGCCGTGATCAGGTAGGCGAACAGCGCCATTGCCAACCATTTGAGGATGCGAACATAGGAGCGATACGAAACCAGTACTTCGAGGATCAAGATCACCACCACAAACCCGACGGCGAGTAGGCCGAACGGCACATCGGGAAGCAGGAGCCGGGCGCTGGCAGCCATCGCACCGATGTCGGAGCCAATGTTGAAGGTGTTCGCGGCGACGACCAGCAGCACGATCGGGTACAGGATTTTCTTCGGGTATGTGTCGCGAATAACCGCCGCGAGCCCCTTCCCCGTGACGGCACCGATGCGCATGCAGGCTTCTTGAACCGCGATCATCAGTGGCAACGTCAGCAGCAGTGTCCAGAGTGTGCCGAATCCGAACTGCGCGCCCGCCTGCGAGTATGTGGCGATTCCCGACGGATCATCGTCAGCGGCGCCCGTGACAATGCCGGGCCCCAGCACCCTCAGCAGCCGTCCGAAACCGTGGTGCTGGGGCGCGCGCGGAAACACGACAGCGTCCGAATCAGTGGAGCGTTCAGCGTCGGCTATCGCTTCGTCCGGCAACTCGCTCATTGGGAGCGAGCCTACGCCGACCTCGTCGCACACGATCGAAGCGGCATTGCGTCGCACGCGTCATAATCGGGAGGCTGTCCGAGAGGTTTCGCATCCACGACCCGCGAGTCCGCACGAGCTGCAATTTCAAGCGCTTTCGCAGTTCGCGCGGACTCATTGCGGACTGACGCCGCCCAATCTCAATGACTCATGGGCACATGAGCTAGACCCCGAAGTACAGTTCGTACTATCTTCGGCGTGTTGGGGGTGATTGGGGGTGCTCAACTTCCCCGTGATTCTTGGCTTTTTGCGTCGGAATTGGTTGCCGCTTATTGTGCTGGATTGAAACTCTTGCGGACTTTTTGCGGACTGGGAGCGGACTAGAGCGGCTCTCCGTTCAAAGATTTGATGGGCGATTCGCGGTGGACGGTCCCGGCTCCGATCTCTTCGCCGCCCCCTTCATATATGCCGACGCCCGTGATCGTCTGGTCACCGTGTAGGAAGGAGTTGAGAGCAGCACCAGCCTCGGTAAGAGATCCCCCGACCCTGAACCGTGTGCGCTCCCCACCGGCG
>JAYTXO010000142.1:0-7803 GCA_043742905.1 Microbacteriaceae bacterium
CCCCTTCGGCCACGAAGCCCGAGAGGTTGAGGGCGAAGCCGACCCGGTCCGGCGCGCGTCTGAGCGTCTGCACCGCGATGACGCCGCCCTGGCTGAATCCGAGCAGCCCGAGGCGCGGCGGAGCGAACGGCAGCGTGTCGAGCCAGGCGAGCACGGCGTCGGCCGCGACAGCCACCGACTCGGCAGAAAGGTTGCCAGGTGGCGTCACTCTGAACCACGAGAAGCCCGGTCCGTCGGGGATCGGTGCGCGCAACGACGCCATCGCGAACTGCGGCTCCAAGCGCGGGATCAGCCCGGCGAGGTCGCCCTCGTTGCTGCCCTTGCCGTGCAGCAAGAGCAGCAGCGGTTTGCCTGCCCGCTCTGCCTCGGGGAGGCTCCAGATGACGGCCGTCGGGTCGATCCTCGCGGCAGCAGCTCCGGCAGGAAGATTTGCGCCGCTCACGAACTGTGCTCCCTCAAAAAGGCATGGACGTCTCCGAGCTCAGCATCGGTGATCCAGTGGCCTACCTCCTCGTAGATCCGCTCGGTGAGGGTCGAGTGCGCCCCCAGCCACGCGCGGGTGGCGCTCACCTGCGAGCGAGGGATGACGTCGTCCGCGGTCCCGCGCCCCCAGAACGCCGGCGGCCGCACGACCTCGAGCTCAGGATCGCCCGGGTCGACCGTCTCATCGGCGATCGCCGAGAGCATCACGATCGAGTCGATGAGTCCCGGATGCCGCCGCAGCGTCTGCAGCGCGAGCACTCCGCCCTGCGAGAAGCCGAGTACGGCCACCGACGTGGCATGCCCTTTCGATTTCCTGATCCAGTTGGCGAGCCCGTCGGCCGCCGCGTTGAGCGGGCCGGGCCGGGACGCGGCGACGTCGAACCACGACCACCCGGATGCGGAGGCGATCGGGCCGCGCGGCGAAGCGATCACGTGCCCGAGCGGCAGGTATGGCGAGAGTTGGAACAGCGAGCCCTCGTGATCGCCGAGACCGTGCAGCAGCACGAGCAGCGGCTTGCCCGCGCGTTCGGCGAACGGGGTGCTCCAGATCACCACGGAGGGGTCGATCGCCATGCCTCTCACGCTAGTCACCAGACCAGGACGAGCTTGCCGCGACGCCCCGATCCGTCGAGCATCGCGCGATAGGCGTCCGCGGCCTCGACGACCGGATAGCTGCGTGCCACCGCGGTGGTGATCGCGCCGCTGGAGGCGAGTTCCACGATGTGCGCCAGGCCCGCGGCATCCGGCTTCACCCCGACGCGAGCGACGTCGATGCTCCGCTCAGATTCCGGAAGCGCGCTGACCGAGCGGTAGAGGCCGCCATCGCGCACGGCCGCGAGTCCGACGGGAGAGCCGGGGACGGTGTTGAGTGCCGCGTGCACTCCACCGGGGACAAGCTTGCGCACGGCCGCTCCGAGATCGGGCACATCGCGGGCGATGAACTGCGCGCCGGTGGCCTCGAGCTCGGCGCGATCCTTCTCGGCGGCGCTCGCGATCACGGTCAGACCCGTGTTGACCGCCAGTTCGACGGCCAGCTTGCCCACGCCGCCCGCCGCCCCGGTGACCAGCACAGAGCTCGCGTCGCCGGCCGCGCGCAGAAGCTGCAGCGCGGTAAGCCCGTTGAGTCCGAAGGTGGTGAGCTCAGCGGCGCTCATCGCCCCGGATGCGGCGGCCACGTTGTCAAGCGGAAGTGCGACCAGCCCCGCCTGCGTGCCGTGCGCCGCCACAAACCAGCCCGAGAAGCCGAGCACGGTCTTTCCTATCCACGCGGAGTCCACGCCCTCGCCGACCGCCGTGACGGTGCCGGCGAGATCCCATCCGGGGACCCACGGCGCCGACGACGAGGCCGGGAAGTTCCCGGTCATGCTGCCGCTCACGATGCCGCTGTCGACCGGATTGATCGTGGCGGCCTTTGTGGCGATCAGCATCTCGCCGGCGGCGGGCGTCGGATCCGGAAGCTCGATTACCTTGACGGAGTCCGGTCCTGTTGGCTGGTTGACGGTGACAGCAATCATGTTCCCTACGCTATGACGCCGCGTACGCCTCGCGCTGGGTCACAATGGGGAGCATGAGCTCTGTGGGAACGCCCGACCCGAACTCGTCATGGCTGTCGGATGCCGACCTCGCCGACGTGCGTCGCCGCATCCCGATCCTCTACGTCGAGGCCGTGCCGGTGCGAGTCGACGGCATGGGCGTCGTCACGAGCGTCGGCGTGCTTCTGCGCGCGAACGCGCAAGGGCAGATCACCCGCACGCTGGTCAGCGGTCGGGTGATGTACGGCGAAACCCTGCGCGATGCGCTCTTCCGCCACCTCGAGAAGGATCTCGGCGCGCTCGCCTTCCCGCAGCTGCCCCCGAGTCCTGTGCCGTTCTCGGTCGCCGAATATTTCCCCATTCCGGGGCTCAGCGCCTACCTGGATGAGCGGCAGCACGCCGTCGCGCTGGCTTATGTCGTGCCGGTCACGGGTACCCTCGAGCCGCGGCAGGACGCTCTCGAACTCACCTGGATGACACCAGCCGAGGCCTCGTCCCCGTCGATCCACGCCGAGATGGAGGGTGGACGCGGCACGTTGCTGCGCGCCGCTCTCGCGTCGGTGGGAGTGCTCGGCTAGCTCGCGCATGCCAGCACGTCACGTCGGGGCATCAGCCCTGCGCGCGACGACCGCCGGTTCGGGGGTTCCCCGATTGAGCCGGTCGGTTACCCTGCGAGCCGTGCGTCTGGGTGCGTGCGGCGCCCGGCGAGGAGCCGGAACCGGACCCTCCGCCGGTCGAGGTGCTGTAGTAGCCCGACGATCCGCCGCGGGTCGTCGCCGCACCCGCACCCGAACCCGAACGCGCCGGGCGACCCGACCCGGAGCCCGAGCGAGCCGGACGACCCGAACGGTCGGCGCGCGGCTGAGCCGAACGTCCGCCTTCGCCGTTCCCGGCAACTCCATCGCGAGACGCACGCTTGCGTTGCGCGTTGGCACCCTGTGAGCGTCCGCCGCCGTTGCCGCCTCCGCCGCTCTGGCTCTGCTGACGGGCCAGGTCTCGCGGGGCCGGCTTGACGTAGTCGGCGCGCTCGCCGATGAGGGCAACCACGGCATCCGATGATGGAGTGACGCGCTGCGTGGGCGCCTGGATCCCGGCCTTGCGCATCAGTAGCGCAAGGTCCTTCTCCTGGGTCGGGAGCACGAGCGTGACAACGTCCCCCTCGGACCCGGCGCGAGCCGTGCGGCCACTGCGGTGCAGGTAGGCCTTGTGCTCCGTGGGCGGGTCAACGTGGACCACGAGCTCGACGTCGTCGACGTGCACGCCGCGAGCAGCGACATCAGTGGCGACCAGAACGCGCACGTCCCCGGCGCCGAACGAGGCCAGGTTGCGGTCGCGCTGCGGCTGGGAGAGGTTGCCGTGCAGGTCGACGGCCGGGATGCCGGATGCGGTCAACTGCAAAGCCAGCTTCTTGGCGTGGTGCTTGGTGCGCATGAACAGGATGCGGCGACCGGTTCCCGAGGCGAGTGCTTCGATGAGCTGCTTCTTCGATTCGGCATCCGAGGCGCCGAAGACGTGGTGCGTCATCGCGGCAACCGGTGAGTTGGCCTCGTCGACTTCGTGCAGCTTCGGGGAATGCAGGAACTTGGTGACCAGCTTGTCCACGCCGTTGTCGAGTGTTGCGCTGAACAGCAGGCGCTGCCCTTCGCTTGGCGTCGCGTTCATGATGCGCGTGACGCCGGGCAGGAAGCCGAGGTCGGCCATGTGATCCGCCTCGTCGAGCACGGTGATCTCCACGGCATCCAGGGTCACGAAGCGCTGCTTCATGAGGTCCTCGAGACGGCCGGGGCAGGCGACGATGATGTCGACACCGGCCTTGAGGGCCGAGACCTGCCGGTTTTGCGAGACGCCGCCGAAGATTGTGGTGGTCTTGAGGCCGTAGGCAGCGGCGAGCGGCTCGAGCACCGCATTGATCTGGGTGGCGAGCTCGCGAGTCGGGGCGAGCACCAGGCCGAGCGGGCGTCCGGAGCGACGTCCGCCGCCGGCAAGCCGGGTACCGAGGCGCGCGATCATCGGGATGGCGAACGCGAGCGTCTTGCCGGATCCGGTCTTGCCGCGGCCGAGCACGTCGCGGCCGGCGAGGGTGTCGGGAAGCGTGTCGACTTGGATCGGGAACGCGTCGGTTTTGCCGTCGACGGCTAGGGCCTCGACGAGCGGGTATGGCACGCCGAGCGTGCTGAAGGTGATGTCAGGCATGAGTGTCTGTGTGTCTTTCGGAATTCGACCCGGATGAGAGCGCACGCGAGCGCGTGTGAAACCGAGGGTCTCTTTGGCGAAGGTGGCGATGGCCACATCCGTTCGCCGGAGAAGTAATGTCAGCCGGTCCCTGGTGACAGTTATGCACTGCCGGCCAGGCGGCGAGGGAAGCGTTCTACGACGCAAGAAGGGCGCCAGCGCCCCGCAAGTACCCCCACGCTAGCAGATGTGCGTTTCTCCGGAGGTCTGGGTCGTTTTTCCGGAGGTCCCGAATGACTTCTGCGGATTTCCGGGCTGGGGCGGACGAGGCTGCTCGAGAACTCCGGAGAAACGACCGGGAGCCGTCAAAAGTCGCCGAAGTACGACTCGCCGACCGGGATCTCGACGGCCACCGTGTTGCCCGCGGGCGCCAGTGGGCACGCCCACGCGGGGTCGTAGGCACATGAGGGGTCGTAGGCGAAGTTGAAGTCGAGAACGAGCGTGTTCGCGGCCGAGTCGGCGCCGAGGTCGGCGCCCTTGATCGTGTCGAGCAGGTAGCGGCCGCCGCCGTATGTGCCACCCCTCCTTCCCCTCAGCGCGTCCTTCACCGGGACGAACAGACCGCCGCCGTAGCTGGTGAGCCTCCACACGTCGAGCGATCCGACGCCGGGAACTTCCACAAGCCCGATGCGCTCGAACGGCACCACACCATCCGTGCCCGACTCATAGTCGAAGTGCCCCGGCTCCGCCGGCTGCAGTTCGAGCTCGAAGCGCCAGGCCGGGTCGTACAGCGCGACCGGAAGCCCGTCGAATCCCGGGCGGTCGACGTCCATCAGAGCGGATGCCGGGTGGTTCACGAACAGGTCGTCGCGACCCGCGCACCACCGGCCGTGGGCGGCAGCGGCATCCGGAATCGCACGCACCTCCGCGTACAGCGCGAAAACACACCGCCGCCAATCGGCAACATCGAGGGGCGTCACGAGGGGCTCAGTCGATCCCGAACCGGCGAGCGAACCCCGGCGCCAGACGGATCAGGCCGCGGCCGCGCCACTGCCAGAAAGCCCAGAAGGCGACCCAGACCAGAGGCGTCAAGATGCCGGCCGAGAACTCGAGCCGGTCTCGGAACAGGGTGCGACCGTCTGGCCAGCTCGCGATCACCATGCGGTGCCGCCACCTGGTGATGACCGTGAGCGGGCCGGAAAGTGGCCGCCCGTGATCCTCGAAAATCTTCAGACCGTGGAGCTCGCGGAAGCTCAAGTCGATGTCCTGCGTGCCCGCTGGGAGGAGGCCGAACAGCGCGCGCGCGGTGACCGGATGCGAACCCTCGTCCCAGCACTCGGGGAAGATGCCGCCGTCCCGAGGTTCGAACTCCACGAGCGGGAACGACACGTCGCCGAACACGGCGGGGGAGCGGATGGCGTTCCAGGCCGCTTCCGGGGGACACTCGAGGACGAGCTTCAGATGGACGTGCACGGCGGAGCTTCCATGTCACCAGTGTGGGCCATCCTGCCGTTATGGACCAGGGCATCCCGCGGCGGTATTGGGTGGGCGTCGTGCACCGCGAGCACGTGTTGCGCGGGGTGGATCAGGGCATCGTGCAGACCAACCACGGTGCCAAGTTCGGCGTGGCCAAGATGCGTGAGGGCGACGGCTTCGTCTTCTACTCGCCAAGAGACGTCTACCCCGACGGTCACCGCCTGCGCGAGTTCACGGCGATCGGCGTGGTCGCGCCCGGCGAGCTGTGGCAGGCCGATCAGGGCGACTTCCGGCCGTGGAGGCGCAAGCTGGACTGGAACGAGTCGGCCAGACCAACCCCGATCACCCCGCTGCTCGACGTGCTCGAGTTGACCCGCGGCATTCGAAACTGGGGGCTGCAGTTGCAGAAGGGGCACCTCTAGTTGAGTGGGTACGACTTCCGGATCATCGCGCAGCAGATGGGCGCATCTGGGCTCATTGATCGCCGACTTGGCCTCTCTGATCGCTAACTTGGTCGAGTGAGCAACCCACATGGGCAGAACGCGTACCAGGTCCGATTCGACTGGGGCGCTGTCGGCGCCGAGGCGATCGCGGACGGCGCGCACGTCGTCGTGTGGGTCGACCAGTTGGCCGCGGTTGGCGGTTCCAGTGGGGTGTCGGGGGAGCCGATGCCCCTGCTTGGTGGTACACCCGGAGGCGTCGAACTCATGCCCGCGACCCTGGAGGAAGCGGCGGATGTCGCCAACTTCTGCCTGCGCCGCCAGACCGAACTGGGTGGCCGCTTCGTGATCGCGGTAGCCGCCGCCGGAGCGGCCCGCGCCGACGGGAGTGTCCGCTTCGCGGTCGAGGACCTGTTGGCGGCCGGGGCCATCGTCGAAGCACTCGCCCGCGTCGGCATCGATCACCAGTCGCCAGAGGCAGCCGCCGCAGCCTCCGCGTACTCCAGCCTGAAGAATGCGACCCGCCACCTCATCTCGGCCTCAGCGAGTTCCCGGGAAGCTCGGGAATCCTCAGAGGCCTGAGTGGGTTGCCGCTCATAACTACGCAACAACACACGGAGGTTGTCATGCCCCAGGCAGTGCTCAATGGAACGGTCCTCGCAGACGCGCCCGAATCGGACGTGCTGCACATCGAGGGCAACATCTACTTCCCGCCCGCCAGTGTAAAAAAAGAGTTCCTGGTCGAGAGCGCCACTCCCTACACCTGCCCGTGGAAGGGCGAGTGCCAGTACTTCTCAGTGAAGGGCTCCGCCGAGGGCGAGCTGCTGCAGGATCGCGCCTGGAGCTACCCGCACCCGTACCCGACCGCCGAGCAGCGCGTCGGCAAAGACATCAGCAACTACGTCGCCTTCTGGAAAGAAGTCAAGGTCAGCTGACCTCGGCTCTTCGTCGGAAGGCCTTGACCTTCGCGCGATTGCCGCAACGTGACATCGAGCACCATCGCCGGGTGCCGGTACGTGACTCGTCGTGGAACACCATGCGGCAGTGCTCGGCCGCGCAACGTCGGATCCGATCGTCGCCGGCGCCGAGCAGAGCGACCGCGTCGCGTGCCAGCGTCGAGAGCGCTTGCCCGACCCGAATGCGCGCAGCCCCCGCCTGACGCCGGCCTCCGACTAGCACGGGAGGCACGTCGGGTGTCGCCGCGAACAGATTGAGCGTGTCGATGTCGTCCGGGTCAAGAGGTACTCGGTCGGCCGCCGCCACGGTCATCCGGGTGATCGCAGCGCGAAGTGCCCCGGCATCCAGGAGTTCACGTTCGCCGAGTTCGGAGACCGGCAGACGATCGAACCGGCTCGCTAGCCAGTGCCCGACCTCGCTTTCCGGCCCCGAGGCAAAGTCGAGGCTGTCGGCGCCCGCGTCGAAGAACCAGCGGGTGCCGTCGGAGAGGAGCCAGCGGCCGCTGCTCATTCGCGGCTCGCCGCCGTGCGGGGCAACTCGCGCCGCATCCACTCGATCGCGTATCGGATGTCGAAGGTGCGCGAACACTTGGCACACGACAGCGCGCGCGCCGGCTTGCGATAGCGGAAGTGCGTGTGCCCGTTCGAGCAGGTGCCGACCCACGGAGCAAGCTCATCGGCGATTGCCCCGCCGTGCAGGCGCTTGCCCTCGTAGCCGAGCTCGAGGGCGACTGCCTTCCACTT
>JAYTXO010000143.1:0-25792 GCA_043742905.1 Microbacteriaceae bacterium
GCAACCGGATGACGCGTCAGCTATTCCCCGCCAGCGCTTGGGGAGCGACCGGTCTCAGCGTGTTGTGCAGCCCCCGCTTTCTCGCGGAGCGATCGATCCAGACTGCGTAAAGACCCATGGTGACGACCGTGACAAGGAACGAGAGGAAGACCGGGAAGGGGTCACCACTCACCTGGGAGCTGGTAGTCGTCGTTCCACCCAGGCTGGAAGCGAGAGTCAGGAAAGCGACGGTGTTGTTGATGGTGTGGAGCGCGATGCTCGCCTCGATTCCCCCGGTGCGCCAGGTGACGAACCCCGCGGCAAGGGCGAAGAACGCGACATCAGCGGTCGCCCAGGTCAGTGACCCGCCATCCCCGAGGTACTGCGTGTGGGCTGCGGCGAACGGGATCGCGCTCAGTACGATCACGAGCCAGGCCGGCCGCAGCCAGGATCCGAACATCTGCGTGATCAGACCGCGGAAGGCGAACTCCTCCGCAGCGGCTTGGAGCGGTGTGAACAGGAGGATGAGCACAGCACAGACCAGGAAGGTGCCAAGCGGAATGGTTGGTGCGACCGCTGCGCCACCACTGAGCACCAACGGGAACAACAGGATCTGGATCAGCGTCGCGAGCACGGTGATCGCCAGGGCGGGCAGAAGGCAAAACGCCATCCATCTCCAGCGGAGCCGGAACACCACCGACCGCAGCACCGACACGGGTCGCAAGCCGACGATCAAATAGCCCAACAGGGTGGCCGGCAGCAGAGTCGCCACCCCGATCAGGCCCACCGAGACCGAGAGCGGGTTCCCGGCATCGATGACGCCAAACAGTTTCGTCAGCTGTCGGAGCGCCACCTCGCTCGTATCGAAGTGAATCTGGCCCTGGGCCGCGGCGATGATCACTCCAACGATCACCACGATCACGGTGAACGTGATCCACAAGACCACGGTAACCAGCAGGGCGACGAGCGGTTTCCACCACCGGTAGCCGGGCAGCGCACGCAACAGCCGATAGTGCGGCAGCGGCTCCATCTCGACCGGTGCGGTGACTTTGCTCGGGATCACCGGGTCAGTCACGACCCGAGCAACCGCTCTCCCAGGTAGCCAACGAGGCGGTCCAGCGAGACACGCTCCTGGCTCATCGTGTCGCGCTCGCGCACGGTGACGGCCTTGTCGTCGAGCGTGTCGAAGTCGATGGTGACCGCGAAGGGCGTGCCGATCTCGTCCTGGCGACGGTAACGGCGACCGATGGCACCGGCGTCGTCGAACTCGATCATCCAGTGCTTGCGGAGCTCGGTGGCGAGCTCCTTGGCGACCGGTGAGAGCTGCTCATTGCGCGACAGCGGAAGCACAGCGACCTTGATCGGCGCCAGGCGACGGTCGAGCCGGAGCACAGTGCGCTTATCAACGCCCCCCTTGGTGTTTGGGGCCTCGTCTTCGGCGTACGCGTCGACGAGGAACGCCATCAGTGCACGCGTGAGGCCGAATGCCGGCTCGATCACGTAGGGAATCCAGCGCTCGTTCTTGGTCTGATCGAAGTACGACAGGTCGACGCCCGACTTCTCGGAGTGCGTCTTCAGGTCGAAGTCGGTGCGGTTCGCAACCCCCATGAGCTCCCCCCACTCGCTGCCCGCGAAGCGGAAACGGTACTCGAGGTCGACCGTGCGCTTCGAGTAGTGGGAGAGCTTCTCCTTCGCGTGCTCGAAGCGCCGGATGTTCTCGGGCTTGATGCCGTGGCCGATGTAGAAGTCCTCGCTGGCGTCGATCCAGTAGTCGAACCACTCCTCGTCGCTGCCGGGCTCGACGAAAAACTCCATCTCCATCTGCTCGAACTCGCGGGTGCGGAAGATGAAATTGCCAGGCGTGATCTCGTTGCGAAAGCTCTTGCCCACCTGGGCGATACCGAATGGCGGTTTCATGCGCGCGCTGGAAAGCACGTTGGCGAAGTTGACGAAGATCCCCTGCGCCGTCTCGGGGCGAAGATATGCCATCCCTTCCTCGTCGTCGACCGGACCCAGGAAGGTCTTGAGGAGGCCCGAGAAGTTGCGCGGCTCGGTCCAAGCGCCCGGCTGCCCGGTGTCGGGGTCGCGAATGTCAGCGAGGCCGTTCACCGGCGGATGTCCGTGCTTCTCCTCGTACGCCTCCAGCAGGTGGTCGGCACGGTAGCGCTTGTGGGTGTGCATCGACTCGATCAGCGGGTCTGAGAACACGTCGACGTGGCCGGACGCCTCCCAGACCTGGCGGGGCAGGATCACTGAGGAGTCGATGCCGACGACGTCGTCACGGCCTTGGACCATGAACTTCCACCACTCGCGCTTGATGTTCTCCTTGAGCGCGGCGCCGAGGGGCCCGTAGTCCCAGGCGGAGCGGGATCCGCCGTAGATCTCCCCCGACTGGAAGACGAAGCCGCGACGTTTCGCGAGCGAGATGATCGAGTCGAGCGGATTGGGCGTAGCCACGAGAGAACTCCAGGGGTCAGCCGCGCTGGCTGCGCGGTTGGAAGATGCGAGACTGTCAGCCTATCCGCCGACGGCAACCCCGATCTCCGGGCGGTACTCGCGGGGTCCGGCATTCCAGATCTTTGCGCTGCTCACTGCACTCTTTCCGCGTGCGGCGGCTCCGCTCTACCTACTCACCGGCCACGACACAATCTGGGTGATCCCGGTCGGCGTGCTGGTGGCGGCACGATTGGCCTGGCTGATCCCCGGCGACCGTCGGGAGCTAAGCGCTCGCTCTCGGCCCACTGCCCGGCTGCTTGGCCGGGTGCGCCGCGGCGAGAAGTAGCACACGCAAGCTTCAATCAGGGCCGCAGCGCCTGCACCACCGCGGCGACGTCAGTGGCGTCGTTCCACAGATGGAACGAGGCACGCAGCCGCCCCGCTCGACCCGACACTCTGATGCCGGAACCGATCAGGGACGCGAGGTCGTGGCCCGAGACATCCGGCCAGGTAACGATCGCCTGATGCTGCTGCGGGGTGCCGAGGGCGTCGCAGAGCTCGTCACCGAGCCCCGCGCCGTGCGCCCAAACCTCGTCGATGTCGAGGCCGGCAAACAGTCCGATCGACTGCTCGGCGCCGATCCAGGCCTGCCAGGCGGGCGAGACGTCGAAGCGGCGCGCGTCCAGTGCGAGGTGCATCGACGGACCGTAGACGCTTTGCCATACGTCATCACCCGCATACCATCCAGCCTGGATAGGGGTCAGCAGCGGGTCGATCCGCTCGCCGAGGGTCATGAAGGCCACCCCGCGGGGCGCGCAGAGCCATTTGTAGCTGTGACAGACGGTGACGTCGAACAGGGCGGCGTCGACGCGATGCACCCCCGCCGCCTGAGTGACATCGCAGAACGTGAGGGTGCCGGTTCTCGCAGCCGCCTCGCGAATCGCGTTGGCCTCGGCGACGACCCCAGTCGCGGATTGGATCAGCGAGAACACCACAAGCCAGGTGTCTTCCGCGATCGAATCGGCGAGTGCGGTAAGAGGCACCGAACGCACCCGGATGCCGCGTCGCTGCAGGAACGGGAAGACGATCGACGAGAAGTCCCCGTCGGCGACGAGCACTTCGCCACCCTCCGGGACGGCAGCCGCGACCACCGAGGTGAGCACCGAGGTCTGAGACCCGGCCGCGATCCGCGTGGTGGGCACGCCGACCAGCCGGGAGTAGTGCGCGCGCGTGCGTTCGATCACGGGGTCGTAGCCCATCGGGTCGCGCTGAGCCGCGGACCAGGCTGCGAGATCCGCGGTCAGCGCCTCGGTCGCCGTCCGAGGGGGCAGCCCAATCGATGCGACGGCGAGATACCCCCGTGGATCTCCGAACTGGGAAATAGCAGCGGCGAGCGTGTCCGACGTCATCGCCCTATAGTGATGGCCGGATTCCTGGGCCGCAAGAGACCACCAGCAACCCTGCGGCGATGATCGTCTACGTCCGCCCACCGCCACCGTCTCAGTGAGGTTGCGCCACGTACACTCGCCAGATGGCAACCCAGCTTCTCGAGTTACGAGCCTCGTCGGCCTCGCAACCGCGGCGCAGACTCCTGGTCGTGGTGCTGCCGACGTTGCTCGCCCTGCTTATCGGGCTCACGCATCCGGTGAATCTGACCGCGTCGACCGCCGAGTGGTGGCGGGATCTGCACATCATCCTGCTCCCGGTCTTCCCGTTGATCGGCGCTGCACCGTGGATCGTGTCTCGCCGCAGCGCCCGCCCGTGGCGCTGGATCGCGGGGCTTGGCGGATTCCTCTTCGCGGTCTATTACACCGGCCTCGACCTGCTTGCCGGCATCGCAGCGGGCTCCGTCCAACTTGCCGGGCATCCCGAAGCGAAGCACTCGCTCTTCGTCATTGCCGACGCCTTCGGCCCGATCGGCGCAATTGGACTCGCCGTCGCATGGGCTGCCGCGACCTGGGGCGTGATGCGAGAGACCGGGCCGAAGGCTGTCCTGGGTGGATTGGCGGTGGTCGGTGCGCTGCTGGTGCTCAAGTCGCACGTCTATTTTCCGGTCGGCACCCTCGGACTGGCGCTGCTCATCGCCGGTGCCACCGCACTTGCTCTGCTGCCAGCGGCACCTGCACCGTCGGACCTTGCACCGTCGGCACCTGACCTGCCGAATTCGCTCAGTTAGAGCTTCGGCGCGTCGATCGCCGCACCGAAGCGTCTGATGCGTCGCGCGTAGAGTTCGACGGCCTGCCACAGGTCGACGCGCGAGAAGTCGGGCCACAGCGTGTCAAGGAACACCATCTCGGCGTACGCACTCTGCCAGAGCTGGAAGTTGCTGGTGCGCTGTTCTCCGGAACTGCGCACGAAGAGATCTACGTCGGGAACATCCGGCAAATACAGGTGCTTCTGAATCGTTTTCTCGGTGATCCCGGACGGTTTGAGGCGGCCGGCCTTGACCTCCTCCGCGATCAAGCGCACGGCATCCGCGATCTCGGTGCGCCCACCGTAGTTGACGCACATCGTGAGCGTGATGGTCGAGTTCTGCGCCGTCAGTCGCTCGGCGAACTGCAACTCGTCGATCACCGAGCTCCAGAGCCGGGGTCTGCGGCCCGCCCAGCGCACCCGTACGCCCCAGTCGTTCAATTGGTCACGGCGGCGGTGCAGCACGTCGCGGTTGAATCCCATCAGGAAGCGCACCTCTTCGGGACTTCGCGACCAGTTCTCGGTCGAGAAGGCGTAGACGCTCAGGTGCTCTACCCCGAGCTGGATGGCACCGGCCACGACGTCCAAAAGGGCCGCCTCGCCGGCGCGGTGGCCTTCGATGCGCGTGAGGCCCTGCGTGTTTGCCCAGCGGCCGTTACCGTCCATAACGATCGCCACGTGATGAGGAACGGCGGCCTTCGGCAGTGCAGGCGGGTAGATGCCGGTCCAGTCAATCGGCTTGAAGTCGACGGCGTCCTTGTGGGTCTTGCGCACCGGGGTCATACGCGGCTCATGCGGGGCTCATGCGGGGCTCATGGATCGTGCGGTCTTGGTGCTCAAGAGAGCGCAGCCCGCGCTCGAGGTGAAACTGGGTGTAGGCCGCCACGACGCCGCTCGCCTGCGACTTGGAACGTTCCTCTGCGGCCTCTGCGGCCTCCCATTCCCCGGCCAGAAGCGACGCCAGCAGCAGCAGCGTCTTCGGGTCCAGTCGGGGCGCGCCGTGCGGAGCGACCTCATCCGCCACCACACCGCCGAGCTGCACAACGAAGGCGGTGTGCGGTCCGGGGGCACCGGTCACCGCGCAGTCGATGAAACTGGGCGCCCAGCCGGCGATCGAGAGGGCACGAAGCAGATAGGAATCGAGGGTGAGCCCCGGCGAGTGCTCCCCCTTAGCCAGGGACCGCAGCGCGCCGACCAGCAGGAGATAGTGCTGGATGCCCGCCTCGTGATCACTCAGCCGATCCGCCGCTTCGACCATCGCGTTCGCCGCCGTGAAGCTGGGATAGTCAGCGACGATGTCTGCCCCATAGGATCCGAGGGACTCAGCCTGCTGCACGATATCGAGCGAACGCCCGATGTAGAACTGCGCGTCCACCACCATGAAGGGCTCGAGCCGCGCGCCGAAGCGTGATCCCGTGCGGCGCACACCCTTGGCAACCGCGCGGATCTTGCCATGCTGCTTGCTCAGCATCGTCACGATGCGGTCGGCTTCACCCAGCTTGTGGGTGCGCAGCACGACGGCTTCGTCGCGGTAGGTCGGCACGATGTTCCTCTCGGGCGCCGCCGCTTCTGAGGCACGGCCGCTTTGCGGCACGAGCGTGGTCGCGCCGTTCCGCTGCTTCATTGTCTCAGGCTCTTGTCCTCCACAGTCGGATGCTGCTGGCAAACTAACAACGTGGCGGACTACATCTGGCGAGGTCTTGAGTACGACGGTCTCGAGCGGCTGCGGCTGGATGAGGGCGGGATGGTGCGTGCGTCATCCATCATCGACTCGGCGCGCGGGCGGTACAGCTACGAGATCGTGTGCGAGAGCGACTGGACGTTTCGCCAACTGCGCCTCGAAGCCGCGACGGGCGAACGCTCCCTGCTCATCACCTTCGACGGTCGCGGGGGCTGGGAAGTGGATGGGGAGGTGCGCAGCGATCTGAGCGACGCGATCGATCTCGATCTGGCGATCACGCCCTTCACCAACACGCTCCCGATCCGGCGACTGGATCTCGCGGTCGGCGACGAGGGTGATGTCACTGCCGCCTACGTGTCTTTCCCCGACCTCGAAGTCAACATCGACGAGCAGCGCTACACGCGCCTGGACGAGGACGTTTATCTCTACGAATCGCTCGACAGCGATTTCAGCCGCGAAATCACGGTCGACCTCGATGGAATCATCGTCGAGTACCCGGGACTCTTCGAACGCCTATGAGCGGGCGGCAGTGAGCAGGCGGCAGTGAGCGGGATCGCCGACGTCAGCATCCCGCTCTGGGCGAATCTTCTCGCCGTCGGAATCGGGAGCCTCCAGGGCGCCATCTTCGCGGCGCAGTTCCGCGATCGGCGACTCGACCTCCTCGGGGTCGCCATCATCGGTATCGCCACCGGATTCGGCGGCGGACTGTTGCGCGATCTGCTGCTCAACGAGGTTCCCCTGGCACTCCTGAGCAACTGGTACCTGCCGGTAGCTGTAGCAAGCGCGCTGATCGGGATGCTGCTCGAGCGCCTTTTCAGCCGCATCCAGCCCCTGATAACCGCCCTCGACGCCCTCACGATCGGCCTTTTCGGTGCGATCGGCACTGCTTCTGCCCTGGTTGCGGGATTGCCCGCCATCCCCGCCGTCTTCGTCGGGGCGGTGTCAGCAGTCGGCGGATCTGTTCTGCGCGACCTGTTGCTGAGTGTGCCGATCGCGCTGATGCAGGTCGGCTCGCTGTACGCGGTCGCTGCGCTTCTCGGCGCGATCAGCCTGGTGGTCTGTGTCGCGCTGGGCTCCCCCGCAATCGTTGCCGCCATTGCCGCCGTGGCAGTGACGTTCGTCGTGCGGGTGCTCGCTGTGCTTTTCGACTGGACGCTGCCCGAGCAGCGCTCACTCCGGCGCGGCAATCGCGGTCGCTCCGGGACGGCTCGCTAGGCCGGCCCACCCAGAATGCGGGTCTTCGGCCGATTCCGAACCGATCAGCGGGCAATAAGTCAGACGCTTCTGAAGCAGGGCCACGGCCGAAGGGTCGCTATGGGGTGCCCAGACTGCTTCATTCGCCCCGTTAGCGACCCCTCGGCAGACTGCTGCGGAGGGCGCTTAAGCGCCAATCAGTTCGCGGTCGCCGGCCTCGGTGCGCACCGCGCGGTTAACCGCCGAGACGACTGCTTTGAGCGATGCGGTGGAGATGTCGCCATCGATTCCGACTCCCCACAGGCGCTTCGCGCCGACCTGCAGCTCAACGTAGGCCGCGGCGAGAGCGTCTCCACCCTCCGAGAGCGTGTGCTCCACGTAGTCGTAGAGCTTAATCTCGTGCCCCTGCCTGGCCATGACTTCGAGGAATGCAGCGATCGGACCGTTGCCCACGCCGTGTGCCTCCTCGACCTCGTCGCCGACGCGGATGCGGATGTCGAGCTCGACCGATCCGGACATGTCGCTGGCCGTCCGGGTGGAGAACAACTCGTAGCGGCCCCATTTGTCCTCGGGCTTGTGCAACGGAGCTGGCAGGTACTCGTCTTGGAACGCCTCCCAGATCTGCTCGCTCGTTACCTCGCCCCCCTCGGAGTCGGTCTTGGCCTGCACGACACCCGAGAACTCGATCTGGAGTCGACGCGGCAGGTCGAGCGCGTGATCCGCCTTGAGCAGGTACGCGACACCACCCTTGCCAGACTGCGAGTTGACGCGCACGACGGCCTCGTAGCCGCGCCCAAGGTCCTTGGGGTCGACGGGTAGGTATGGCACTGCCCACTCAAGCTCGGAGACGGGCACGCCGCGACGGGCCGCCTCGGCATCCATCGCCTCGAAGCCCTTCTTGATGGCGTCCTGGTGGCTGCCGCTGAAGGCCGTGTAGACCAGGTCGCCCGCCCAGGGTGAACGCTCGTGTACGCGCAACTGGTTGCAGTACTCGGCCGTGCGGCGCACCTCGTCGAGGTCGCTGAAGTCGATCTGCGGGTCGATCCCCTGCGTGAACAGGTTGATGCCGAGCGCGACCAAATCGACGTTACCGGTGCGCTCGCCGTTGCCGAACAGACAGCCTTCGATGCGGTCGGCTCCTGCCTGATAGCCGAGCTCGGCCGCCGCCACCGCAGTCCCGCGGTCGTTGTGCGGATGCAGGCTGACGAGCACGTTTTCGCGGTGGTTCAGGTGACGCGACATCCACTCGATCGAGTCGGCGTACACATTGGGGGTCGCCATCTCGACGGTGGAGGGCAGATTGATGATGACCTTGCGCTCGGGCGTCGGCTGGAACACCTCGAGCACCTGGTTGCAGACGTCGACGGCGAACTCAAGTTCGGTGCCGGTGTAGCTCTCCGGCGAGTACTCGTAGTACACGGTCGTGCCCGGCACGGTGTCTTCGTACTGCTTGCACCAGCGCGCACCCTGGAGTGCGATGTCGATGATCCCCTGCTTGTCGGTGCGGAAGACCACGTCCCGCTGCAGAATGCTCGTCGAGTTGTACAGGTGCACAATGGCCCGTTTCGCGCCTTTGATCGACTCAAAGGTGCGCGCGATGAGCTCTTCGCGGGCCTGGGTCAGCACCTGGATGACCACGTCATCCGGGATCAGGCCCTCTTCGATGAGCATGCGCACGAAGTCGAAGTCGGTCTTGCTTGCGGACGGGAAGCCCACCTCGATCTGCTTGTAGCCCATCTTCACGAGCAGCTCGAACATGATGCGCTTGCGCTCGGGACTCATCGGATCGATGAGCGCCTGGTTACCGTCACGGAGGTCAACGGCACACCACATCGGCGCAACGGCGATGACCTTCGACGGCCACGTGCGGTCGGGCAGATCAATCGGAAAAGCATCTGAGTACGAGCGGTAACGGTGGATCGGCATGCCCGAGGGGGCTTGAGTGTTCTTCATGGTCTTCGGCTTCTCTTTTTCGTTTCAAGGAGTGTCAGGCGACGACAGAACTCCACGACGAGAGGGCCTGGGCGAACTAGACCTCGTCGCGGCAGCTAAGAAGAAGCGAGATGAGCACCGAGTCAGGCTAGCACTGCCGTCAACGGGCGCGTCAGCGGCGCGATCCGAGCACTCTCCTGGCTTGAGTGACGGTGAGCGTCGGGAGGTAGCAACGTGCGATGGCGAGTCCGATCGCGGGAAGGGCAACCGGATCGGGCACCACGAGGTGCATCGGGGCGAGCGACGGCGAGAACTTACGTTTGAAGCGCAGGAGCGAACGGAACCCGTAGACGGGCTCCAGCATCGTTCCGACCAGTCGCAGCACACGACCGAGAGGGCCACCGCCGCTCTCCCCAGTTGGCCGCGCGAGCGGCGACCCCGAAAGGCTCGCCAGCTCGAGACCCTCCCCGCCGAAGCGAAGCAGTCCCGTGGCGATGAGGAACTCCATGATCCCATTGCCACCGACTGGCGCGCGACGCATGAAATCGAGAGTGCGACCGATGAGCTCACCCTGTCGCCGGATCGGCAACCAGCTCGTCACCGCAAGCACGGTGTCGTGCTCGTCCAGCGCGACCCCGACGAGCACCTCGTCATCGTGGAGCTCGTCAAGTCCACCCAGGGTGAAGCCAAGTTCCGGGAGGTCTTTGTCGCTCATCCATTCGTCGGAGAGTGCCGAGATCTGACGAGTGACACGGGGGGGCAGATTCTGCCAACTCCCCCAAATCGCGCGCACGCCCTCCCGGCCGGCACGGTTCACGGCGTACCGCACGTCGTGCATGGGCTTGCCATGGAGAGTGAACGTCCGCGGGTCGATCGTCGTCTCTTCGGCCACGGGGAGGCTGCTCCAGCCACGGGCGGCCAGCCGCGCACGCCAGACGTCATGGACGCTGTAGAACACAGGCGTCCAGGCGGCTCTGTCGCAGAATCGGAGGAACTCGGTGAGCCCGGCGTCCGGGTCCGTTGGCAGCCCGATCGGGTCGGAAGTCGTCACCGCGAATCCGGCCACCACGCGGTAGGCGATGCCGAGCGTGCCATCGGAGGAAACCCACAATCGGTTGCCCGCCCAGGTCGCCATGTAGCCGAGAGTGCCGGATCCCTGCGCGAGCAGTTTCCGGATGCTTCCGGCCTGCTGTGCCTCAAGAACGCCGCCGCGCGTACCGCGAAGTGCGACGACAGTGGCGATCACAATTATTGTCCAAAACAGCGGACCGATCGACTGCAGAAGTACATGGGTGGCGAGGCTGCCCGCCACGAAATCGAGCTTCTCGTGGCGCAAGAACGAGACCGGGATGAGGCGTTCGGGCAACTGCTCGACCAACTCCCAGAAGTCGGTCAACGGTCGGTTGAACTGTGCCCGCAGCGCCCACCCGACACTGAGGTAGAGCGCAGTTGGACCGGCGACCGCCGCGGCAAGAGCGAGCAGGTAGCTGCGGCGCGCTCGCCACGTGAGTCGCACCGGAAAGAGCCGTCGGAAGGCGATCAGGACGATCGCGTCCACCAAGGGGACCAGCGTGCTAACCGCCAGCCAGAGTCCGAGCTCGGCGTAGTGGTGAGGTGTGGGCGGAACGGCGGTCGACGAGCCCGAAGCCGGGAGCAAGCCGAAATACCACGCCGACAAGAGGCTCTCCGCGGCTCCGAGGGTGGCTAGCACCCAGACCGCGGCCCGACGACCCGCGAGGAGACCCCACGAGCCGACGAGCATCAGCAGCAGAGGCAGCACTGCGACGAGGACTGTTCCAACACCGCCGACGTGCATCCGGGTCAGTTCGCCGACGCAGCTCGGACCGAGACGCGAGGCCACGCAGTATGCGGGGTGCAGGACGTCGCGCGGCGCGGCATCCGTGATCGCGATCGCGAGCGGCGACAGCAGGCCATAGCGCGTGACCGAAACGAGCGTGAGCAGGGGGCCGACCGCCAGGATCGCGTTCACTAGCGCCAGCAGCGCCCGCGTCTCGTGGTGCGAGCCCCGCCAGAATCTCATGGTCTCTCCGGGATGGAGAAGCTTCCCCGCCAGTACCCCAATCCCAATGGCGACGAGCAGGTAGAGGTCGGCTGGCTGCCCTGAGTACAGCAGCAGCGCGACAGCCACGGCCACGAGGACAACGCGAAGTCGCCGCCGCCAGAACGGTGTCGCCCAGGCGCTCGACCACGCGATGGTTCCGGCGATCGGCGTCAGCGGGTCGAACGTGACAAGCCCCTGCACCGACGACGACCAGTATTCGCCAACGGCTGCACCGAACATCTCCAGACCGATCCCCAGGGCATTCGCCAGCACGCCGGTGACCAGGAACGCGATCAACGTGCGGCGCGAGCCCATGAGGCGCTCAGCGGCGCCGAGGCCGAAGATCGCGGCGATGATCGCGACGACTAACTGCAGCACGCTGTCTGCTGAGAGGGTCGACGTCAGCAACACCCACCAATGCCGTTGGCGGATGTCATTGGGGTTGAGGCTGGCCGACAGCAGGCCGCGGTGACCGGTCGTGATGCTGACGATTCCGATGACGAGCATGGCGAGCACGATGAGGGTGGTGACCGGTCGAGCTCGCAGCCGGTCCACCACGCCGCGCAGACCGATCATGCGCCCGGCCGTTCCACGCCGAGCTGCTGGTAGATCGGGCCGAGCTGCGTCGTCAATGCCCATTGGACGGTGTGCCAGTCGTGAGCCGTGCCCGGGGAGACCACGTGCGACGCGCGCATGCCTGCAGCCCTGGCGGCGACGGAGACTGCCTCCGACCTCGGTCCGTACTTCGTGTCGAACTGACCCGAGACAAAGACCGCAACGGTGTCCCGGTACGGAGCGGTCGCGGCAAGGATCGTCAGAGGAAGGGCCGCCGTGTACGCCGAGACGCTGCCGGCGAAGCCACGCGCAACGGTCTGCTGTGCAGTGCCGTTCTGAGGCGCCACCTGCCCCGAGATGTCGAAGATGCCGCCGAACAACTCCGGATGCGCGCTCCCCAGCTGAATCGAACAGGTTCCTCCCTGGGAGAAGCCTCCGATCGCCCACGACGCAGCGGCCGTCTCCACGGTGAGGTGAGAGCGGATCCAGTGCGGCACGTCAACCGTCAGGTACGTCGCCGAGTTACCGATCGGCGAGTCGACACACATCGGGTTGACCTGGGGAGCCGAGAGTTGATCGGGTACCACCACGATGGGTGCGATCCCATGATGGCCCGCTGCGAACGTATTGATCGCGTTGGCGAGCTTGCCCGCCGCGATCATGTTCGTGGGTCCTCCCGGCTGGCCGGCAAGCATGAGGAGCACCGGTAATGCGGGCGGATGTGCGACCAGCGCCGCCGGAGGGAGATAAAGGTACGCGGGGCGCGCGGGGAAGTTTGACACTGTCGACGGGATCGTCACAGTTCCCACCAGCCCCCGAGAGGGGCTCCCGGCGAACGACCCGTGCTTCCAGAGAGCTGTGGCGGCATCCATGGCGGTGGTCTTCGTGAGCCCGGGCGCGCCGAGACGCTGTGCCGCGAGAATCGCGGCGGGCACCGGAGCCGCGACGGCGCTTCCGGTCAGCGAGCCGACCGTCATGTACTGGCCGAAATCGGCGTTAACCCCGACCGCACTGGCGAGAAGCGCCGCCGGGACGAGGACGATCGCGAGGACGCGGCGAGCGCGACCCGGCCGGACGACGCGGGCGATCGCGATCCCGACCGCTCCGAACGCGGCAGCCACCCAGGCCCGAGAGATCGGACTCAGCGAGACATCGAAGAGGTTGAGTTGGTCGGAGAGGAACCAACACAGGAAGAGGCCGACGCCCACCCCGGCGGCCGCGGAGATCGCCGTAACGAGCAGCGCCCGGCGAAGCGGTCGGCGGGTCAGCGCACCGGCGAACGCGATGGCGAGCAACGCAAGCGCCACAGCGTTGACCAGAGCAGGCAGCCAGCCGCTCGCCAAGCTGATGCTGGCGATTCTCGGGTCCACATCAACTCCTCACTTTGACCCCTCCCCACGGAGTAAGTTCAGTATCGACAGCCGTACGCGCAGGATTGCTGGGACACCCCGCGTGGCCTCTGAGGGTTCTCAGAGGCGGCTATCAGGTATTGACACCGCGAGACGGTGCCCGAGCTAGAACCCTAGCCGTCCGAGCTGCTTGGGGTCGCGCTGCCACTCCTTGGCGACCTTGACCCGCATCGACAGGAAGACCTGCTTTCCGACCAGCGGCTCGATCGCCGCCCTGGCCCGAGCCCCGACCTCTTGGAGCCGCTCGCCCTTGTGGCCGATCACGATGCCCTTCTGGCTGTCGCGTTCGACCCAGAGGTTCGCGTAGATCTCGAGCAGGTCTTTGTCGTCACGTTCAACCATGTCGTCGATTGTGACCGCAAGCGAGTGAGGCAGCTCATCGCTGACTCCCTCAAGGGCCGCCTCGCGCACGAGTTCAGCGATCCGATGCTCGAGCGTCTCGTCGGTGACCGCGTCGTCGCCGTATAGCGCCGGACCCTCGGGCAGCAGCGAGACCAGCTGGGTCAGCAACACGTCGAGTTGGATGCGATTGCCGGGGCCGTTCAGATACGCCGACACCGGGATGATTGATTCCCAGTCCCGCAGCTCGCTGATCGCTAACAGCTGATCGGCCACCGCGGGCCGGGAGGTCGCGTCGATCTTGGTGACGATAGCCACCTTCTTGGCGCGGGGGAATGCATCCAACTGCTCGTTAATGAAGCGATCACCGGGGCCGATCTTCTCGTTGGCGGGGAGGCAGAAGCCGATCACGTCGACGTCGCCGAGGGCAGCCTGAACCACGCGATTCAGACGCTCGCCCAGTAGCGTGCGGGGGCGGTGCATCCCCGGGGTGTCGACAATGATCAGTTGGCCGCCATCGGTGTGCACAATACCTCGAATCGCGTTGCGCGTGGTCTGCGGCTTCGAGGAGGTGATCGCGACCTTCTCGCCAACGAGAGCATTGGTCAACGTGGATTTGCCGACATTCGGTCGACCGACGAACGAAACGAACCCGGAGCGGAACGGCGGTTTCATGATGCGGAACTCTTCTCGTCGTGACTCAGGGGCTTCTCGGGCTTGTCGGGCCTGTCGGGCCTGTCGGGCTTGTCGCGTTTCTCGGCCTTCTCGAAGGCCCGTTCGGTCTCGAGTAGCGCCGGGTCACTCTCGACCAGAACAGTCGTGAGATGCTTGCGACGGCCTTCGGTGCGCTCTGCCGTGAGCACCAGACCCGACACGGTCGCGACCGACCCGGTGACGGGCAATCGGCCAAGCGCCTTGGTCAGCAAGCCGCCGACCGAGTCAACATCGTCATCCTCGAGGTCGATACCGAACAGGTCGCCGAGTTCGTCGATTGGGAGCTTCCCGCTAACCCGATACAGGCCCTCCCCAAGCCGCGTCACGTCGATCACGTCGCGGTCATACTCATCCGAGATATCCCCTACCAGTTCCTCGATCAGGTCCTCGAGCGTCACCAATCCGGCGATTCCGCCGTACTCGTCAACGACCATCGCGAGGTGGTTTGATTCCAGCTGCATCTGGCGCAGCGTCTCGTCGGCCTTCTTCGATTCCGGGATGAAGAGCGCGGGGCGCGCGAGCTTCGTGAGCTTGGTCTTCGCCGCATCCTGCGGTCGTTCGTGGGTCAGGCGCGCGACATCTCTCAGATACAGGATGCCGAACACCTCGTCCGCGTCCTTGCCGATCACCGGCATCCGCGAGACACCTGTCGAGAGGAACTGCCCCATTGCCGCGCCGATCCCGGCGTCGTCGTCGACCGTGATCATGTCGGTGCGCGGAATCATCACCTCGCGCACCACTGTGTCGTTGAACTCGAAGATCGAGTGGATGAGCTCGCGGTCGTCTTCTTCGAGCACCTCGAGTTCCGTCGCCTCGTCGACCATGCTCAACAGTTGCTCCTCGCTCGAGAACGAGACCGCCGACGGTCGTCCCGGAGTGACTCGGTTGCCCAGCGCCACGAGGCCGTCGGCGAGCGGCCCCAGCAGAACTCGGATGAACCGCAGGATCGGAGCCGAAAATACGATAATGCCCTTGGCGTGAGCTCGCCCGACCGAGCGCGGACTCGAGCCCACGAGCACGAAAGAGGTTGCCGTCATCACGAGGGCGCTGCAGAGCAGCACAAGCCACCACTGAGTGAAAACGGAGGCGAACGCGAGCGTGACGAGCACCGCCGCCGCGGTCTCGGACACCACGCGCATGAAATTGAGCGCGTTGACGTAGTGGCCGAGATCCGAGGCGAGGGCGAGCAGCGAGGCCTTGACGCGCGGCGAGCGCGCGGCGAGGTCGATCAGGTCGGCCCGGCTGAGTACCGCGAGCGCCGCATCCGCCGCCGCGAGCAGACCACCGACCGCGACCGACACCACGGCGACCGCGACGAAGACCGCGATCATGCTGCCCGCGCTGTCATCACGCCTACCGACGTCGCTCGGCGAGCGTGAAGCCGACCAGGATGTCGCGCTGGATGCCGAACATTTCCTTCTCGTCCTCGGGCTCGACGTGATCGAAGCCCAAAAGGTGCAGCAGACCGTGAGCGGTCAGCAACAGCAGCTCCTCCAGCGTCGAGTGGCCAGCCGTCTCAGCCTGCGAGATCGCGACCTGCGGGCAGAGCACGATATCGCCGAGCAGACCAGCCGGGGTCACGTCATCCTCGCTCCCGGGGCGCAACTCGTCCATCGGAAAGCTGAGCACGTCGGTCGGCCCTGGCTCGTCCATCCACTGCACGTGCAGTTGCTCCATCGCGGCCTCGTCAATGAGTAGGATCGCGAGCTCGGCATCGGCATGCACGTGCAGGAAATCCAGCTCGAAGGCCACCAACCGCAACAGGGCGCTCTCGTCGATTGACACCCCCGACTCGTTGTTGATCTCGATGCTCACAGTGTCATCCTCAGCCACGCCATCCGCGCTTCGGCCGGTCCACGCCCGGCGGGCGATGGTCTTGCGGGTTCTGGCCGCGTCGCTCGGCGCGATTCGCACCGTCGGTGTCGACCTGGGTTCGTTGAAACGCCTGCAGCTGCCGCTCAGCGTCGTACTTCGTATAGGCGTCGACGATCCGGCCTACGAGCGAGTGGCGCACCACGTCCTCGCTGGTCAGACGTGCGAAGTGGATGTCGGGAATCTCGTCGAGCACGCGCGTCACCAGCTGCAGACCGCTGGCCCCGCCGGGCAAGTCCACCTGGGTGACATCGCCAGTGACGACCATCCGCGTGCCGAACCCGAGGCGCGTCAGAAACATCTTCATTTGCTCCGGCGTCGTGTTCTGCGCCTCGTCGAGCACCACAAACGCGTTGTTCAGGGTGCGGCCACGCATATAGGCCAGCGGGGCAACCTCGATGGTGCCCGCTGCGAACAGCTTCTGGACCATCTCCGGGTCCATCATCTCGTTGAGCGCGTCGTACAGCGGGCGCAGATACGGGTCGATCTTGTCGGTCAATGTACCCGGCAGGAAGCCCAACCGCTCGCCCGCTTCGACCGCCGGACGGGTCAGGATGATGCGATCCACCTCTTTGCGCTGCAGCGCCTGCACTGCCTTCGCCATCGCGAGGTACGTCTTGCCCGTTCCGGCCGGGCCGATTCCGAAGGTGATGGTGTTGAGGTCGATCGCGTCGACATAGGCCTTCTGACCGAGTGTCTTCGGGCGGATGCTCTTGCCCTTGCTGGTCAGGATCGCCTGGCTCAGCACCTCGGCCGGACTGCCCTCGTTTCGCTCCAGGATCCGGATCGAGCTCGTCACATCTAGCGGACCGAGATCGGCGCCACTGCGCACGAGTTGGATCAGTTCGTGCACGAGTCGCTCGGCCGCCTGAACCTGCTCGGCAGGACCATCCAAGGTGACCTGATTGCCCCGTACCAGCAGGGTCACATCTGGGTATTGACGCTCGATCATGGTGAGCAGCCGGTCCTGCGGGCCGAGCAGCCGCACCATCGCCACGCCGTCAACCGGGAACTCGACATGAATGTTCGATGCAGAGGAATCTGACGCAGACGAGATTGACGCAGAGGAGATTGACGCAGCCGAGGGGAGGTCGCTAGAGGACAAGGGTGCCTTCCGACAGGTCCGCACCGACACTGGTTGTCCCGAGGACGTGCGCGTGGACATGAAAAACGGTCTGACCGACGCGGTCGCCGGTGTTGAATACGAGGCGATACTGGCCGCCCGATCGCTCGTCGGCAAGATCCTGGGCGACGGCCACAACATCGGCGAGCAGCTGCGGGTCTCCTGCCGCGAGCTCCGCGACGTTCGCAAACTCGGAGGTCTTGGGTACGACGAGCAGGTGCACCGGGGCCTTCGGCGCAATATCCGTGAAGGCGATGATTCGCTCGTCTTCGTAGACAATCGTCGCCGGGATTTCGCGCGCGATGATGCGCTCGAAGACGGTGGGTTCGGCGATCGACATGAACCCCATCTTAAGGTGCGTCGTCCCGGAGCACCCGATCTCGAGCGCAGCTCTGCCCTCGTTGACGGGAGGCCTCGGGAACGGATCGGCTCACGGGGTCACCAACGACCCAGCCGCGCGTTGAGCACCGCCAAGGCGGCCGGACCGGCCGTCGAGGTGCGCAACACCTCGGCCCCGAGCCGCACACGGGTCGCACCAGCCTCCTCAAGCAGAGCGAACTCGCGCGGCGAGATGCCGCCCTCCGGGCCGACCACAAGGGTGATGCGCTCTCCGCCAGCGGGAACCTCGGTGAGCGCGACCTTTCCGAGCGGATCGAGCACCAGCAGGGTGCCCGGCAGCGCGACCAGTTGCGCGGTCGTGGCCAGGGGGGTGACATCCGGAACTCGTGATCGGATCGCTTGCTTGCTCGCCTCTCTGACGATCGCTCCCCAGCGCTCGCGGCCCTTGTCGCCCTTGGCGCCGTCCCAGCGTGACACCGAACGCTCCGCCGCCCACGGGATGATACCCGCCGCCCCGAGCTCCGTCGCGGCCTGGACAGCCAGCTCGTCCCGGTCGCCCTTGGCAAGAGCCTGGGCGAGCCAGATCGGCGGCGCGGGCTCGGGATCGTGGCGCACCGCGTCTACCTCGATGGCGAGTTCAGCCGGCGATGCGGTCACGACCGCGCCCCACACCAAAAATCCCGAGCCGTTGCCGATCGCGACGCGCTCGCCCACCCGCACCCGCGCAACAGAGACGGCGTGCCTCGCCTCGTCACCCGTGACGCTGACCCGAGCACCGATTTCGGATTCCGCCGGTTCGAGCTTGGGATTCAGGTACAGCGACGCCATACGCTCAGCTTGCCACCTGCGTGAGCACCCCGGCCTGCTTAGCCGTTCGCCGAACAGGATGCCACACTCGCCACGCCGTCCACCGGTCCTGATCCACGCACAGCAGGGCGGCATTCACCCGATCCGCGCGCAAAGATGTTCGCCCAGGCAGTCGGCCATCCCCGACCTCGCGGCTTCGTCGACCTGGAGCCCTAGATATTGAGGAAGCGGTCGCGCAGCTTGGCAAACAGACCCTGCTGGAAGTGTGAGAACTCCGGCGCGACGGGGCGGCGACTGTCGGCGAACTGCTTAATCAGCTGCGTCTCCTTGCTATTGAGACGCACCGGCGTCACCACCTGGATGCCGACCTTCAGATCACCGCGACCGCCGCCACGCAGGCGCGTGACCCCACGTTCTTTTACGGTCACGACCTCGGCGCTCTGGATGCCAGCCTTGATCTCGATCGCGACCGCACCATCCAGGCCGTCGAGCGTCGAGGTGGTGCCAAGAATGGCATCCGTCATCTGCACCTCGAGGGTGGCGAGTAGGTCGTCGCCGTTGCGACTGAAGATGTCGTGATGCTTAACCTTCACCTCCAGGTAGAGGTCGCCGTTCGCGCCACCCGCGGGTCCCGCCTCACCCTCGCCCGGAAGGTGCAAACGCATGCCGGTGTCGACGCCGGAGGGCACATCCACGGTCACGGTGCGCTTGGCGCGCACACGGCCTTGGCCGGCGCAGGTGGGGCACGGGTTGGGGATGACGGTGCCGTAGCCCCGGCAGGTTCCGCACGGCGATGAGGTCATCACGTTGCCAAGCAGAGAGCGCACCGAGCGCTGGATTGAACCGGTGCCGCGGCAGATGTCGCAGGTGATCGGGTTGGTCCCCGGCGAGCAGCAGCTCCCTTTGCAGCTGTCGCAGAGAATCGCGGTGTCCACCTCAACGTTGCGCTTTGTGCCGAAAACCACTTCTTGCAGCTCCACCTCGATGCGGAGCAGAGCGTCCTGACCGCGTTCACGGCGCGAGCGCGGGCCACTGGAACGACCGCCCTGGGCGGCTCCGAAGAAGGTTTCGAAAATGTCGCCGAAGCCGAAGCCCGCAGCTCCGCCGCCGCCGAATCCGGCCTGCGGTCCGAGGTCGTAGCGCTCCCGTTGATCGGGATCGCTGAGCACGTCGTAGGCGTGCGTCACGAGCTTGAATCGCTCGGCCGCATCCTCGCTGGGGTTCACATCGGGATGCAGTTCGCGCGCCAACTTGCGGTACGCCTTCTTGATCTCGTCGGGCGCCGCGGCGCGATCGACCCCGAGCACTTCGTAGTGGTCTGCCACTCTTTACTGTTCCTCACCGAGCAAGCGCGTGAGGTATCGGGCCACTGCCCGCACGGCTGCCATGTTGTTCGAATAATCCATGCGGGTGGGGCCGAGCACGCCGAGGCGTGCCACGCTCCCCCCGGATGCCGTGTACCCGGATGCCAGCACGCTTGTTTCGCTCAGCTGGCCACCAGCGGGGCCAACACCTTGGTTCTCGCGGCCGATGCTGACGGTCACGCCATCCTGGTCGATCTCCATCTCCCCGAAAAGCTTGATCAGCGTGACCTGCTCCTCGATCGCTTCGAGCACCGGGTAGATGCTCCCTCTGAAGTCGCTCTCGGTTCGCACCAAGTTGGCCGCGCCCGACATCACCAATTTGTCTTGCCTGTTGGCCGCGACCTGCTCACCAAGGCAGGCGGCAATTGCCGCGACCACGGGGCCGAGCAATGCCGGAAACGTGGCGGGCATGCCCTGCAGGGTCGCCGCGGCATCCGCGAGCGCGAGACCGCCGAGTTCGGAGTTGAGTCGGCTGCGGAGCTCGCCGAGGAAATCGTCACCGGGAGGCATCCCGCCGCCGAGCGGCAGGTCGAGAAGCCGCTGATCGACCCGACCGGTGTCGGTGATGAGAACGGTCATCAGCCGCGTCGGGCCGAGCGCGATGATTTCGATATGGCGAACCCGGGCACTGCCAAACGACGGATACTGCGCGAGCGCCACCTGGTTGGTCAACTGCGAGAGGAGCCGGGTCGTGCGCGAGAGCACGTCATCGAGGTCGACAGCTTGCCCGAGGAAGGTTTCGATCGCCGTCCGCTGCGCGGGCGTCAGGGGGCGGAGTTCGGTCAACTTGTCGACGAAGACTCGATACCCCTTGTCGGTAGGCACTCGCCCCGATGAGGTGTGCGGAGCCGCGATCAGCTCCTCTTCTTCCAGCTGCGCCATGTCATTGCGGATCGTGGCCGCCGAGACGCCGAAGGAGTGCCGCTCGACGATGGTCTTCGAGCCGACCGGCTCCCGAGAGGCGACGTAGTCCTGCACGATCACGCGGAGCACTTCCAGGCCGCGGTCCGAGACCATGGGACCACCACCTTCCGTCGCGATCGCGGCACCCTTGTGGGTTGGCACTCGCTTCCGTCGACTGCTAATAATAGCGCGACACGCCCGCGGCACGCTGTTACCGAGTCGTTGCACGCGCCATTTGTGAAGCGCTACCTTGTGTCTGTGCTTGCGCCTGACCCGATTTCGGGCAGCGAAGGCTCCAGCCCGCCCTGTTTCCTAGATCTCGGGATCCGACCCCGCACACCTGAAAGGCAACACCATGACTGAACCCGCACCCGCCACCACGGCTGGCCCCCTCAGCGAGCCCGAAGACAAGCAGTGGGCCTCGTTCGCTCACTTCGGCAACATCCTGAGTTTGATCGTCCCGCTGGTCATCTGGCTGGTCTTCCGCGAGCGTGGTGCCAAGACCGCTGTGGAGGGCAAAGAGGCTCTCAACTGGGGGATCAACATCGCCGGCCTCCTGATCGCGAACGTCATCGTCAGCACGATCTTCGGCTTCATCCCGGTGCTTGGTCTGATCTGGGCCGTTCTCGGCAGCATCATCTGGCTGGTGGCGATTATCGCGAACTTGATCTTCGCGATCTTGGGCGGCGTGAAGGTTAACGGTGGCGGCTCGTACCGCTACCCGATCAACATCCGCTGGATCAAGTAGTCACGTTGTTCTCGCGCGAGCCGGGCCTTCGGGTCCGGCTCGCGCGACCTGTGCCGGGTATCCAAGCGGCCCGGCATCCAAGAGAATGGCGGGATGACGCAACCACCGCCCCCGAACCCCTACGCCGTACAGCCCACGATGAGCCCGGCCGACGAGAAAATATGGGCCACGTTGGTTCACGTGGGAGGGATCTTTCTGAACTGGGTCGCCCCCCTGATCGGCTATCTGATATTCAAAGACCGCGGACCATTCGTGCGCGCTCACACCGCTGCCGCTCTCAACTTCCAGATCACGTTGGCAATTGCCTACGCGATCGGGATCGTGCTGACGTTCGCCTTCGTCGGAGTCTTCGTGCTCCTCGGCGTCTATGTGCTGAACATGGTTTTCAGTATCCTGGCTGCCCTGGCGGCCAATCGCGGGCAGTACTACACATACCCACTCACGATCACCTTCGTTGGCTAGCCGCTGTCTCGCTGGCCGAGCAGCGCGAGCGCTCAGCGAAAGCGCTCAGTCGCCAAGGAGGCGACGAACGACGGCGTCGGCAAGGAGCCGTCCCTTCAGGGTGAGCACGATTCGACCGGCGAGGGCGGCGCGGCCATCGATGAGGCCGTCGGCGATGAGGCCCGCGACGGAGCCGCGGCCCGCGAGGTCGAGCTCGCTGATCGGCAAGCCGACGGATAGTCGGCTGGTCAGCAGCACGGTCTCAGTTCGGCGCGTCGCCTCATCCAGAGTCTCGCGTCCCGCGGCCGGTGAGACGTCGGCTGCGATCCGTACGGCGTAGGCGGCGGGGTGCTTCACATTCCACCAGCGCACACCGCCGACATGCGAGTGAGCTCCCGGGCCGACGCCCCACCAATCCTGTCCGGTCCAATACGAAAGGTTGTGTCGCGAACGGTTCGCGGCATCCGTCGCCCAGTTGCTGAGCTCGTACCAGTCGTAGCCGGCCTCGGTGAGCATCGCATCCGCCAGCTCGTACATGTCGGCCTGCAGATCGTCGTCAGGCTGAGCGATCTCACCACGACTGATCTGCCGCGCCAGCTTGGTACCTGTCTCGACGATCAGGGCGTACGCGCTCAGATGGTCAGGATGCTGTCCAAGAGCCAGGTCGAGCGAGGCGCGCCAGTCGTCCAAGGACTCCCCCGGCGTACCGTAAATCAGGTCGAGGCTCACCTGGAGACCGGCGGCGCGCGCCCAATCCACCACGAGCGGGACACGCTCGGGATCGTGGGTGCGCTCAAGGGTGGCGAGCACGTGCGGCACGGCGGACTGCATCCCGAAGCTGACGCGCGTGAAACCCGCCACCGCCAACTCGGCGAGAGACGCGGCCGTGACCGAATCGGGGTTGGCCTCGGTAGTCACCTCGGCATCCGGGGCCATGCTCCAGGTGTTTCGGATGCTGTCGAGCACCTGCCCGAGCTGGCCCACGGGCAGGAGGGTCGGCGTTCCCCCGCCGAAGAACACGGTCGAAACCGGCCGCGCCACCCCGCCGGTCGCCGCCAGCACCTCGCCGGCCCGCACGATCTCGGCGACCGCCTGCCCGGCGTAGTCGCTCTGCTTGACCCCGCGCACCTCCTCGGCCGTGTACGTGTTGAAGTCGCAGTAGCCGCACCGCACGCGACAAAACGGCACGTGAACGTAGACGCCGAAGTCGCGCTCGCCCCAGCCGTCGGTCACCGAGGCGGGCAGCAACCCGTCGGCAGGTGCCGGGTCGGCGATAGGGAGAGCGGAGGGCATGTTGCTCCCATTCTCCCGCGCGCCGATCGGGCCGGCTGACCGGACCGCGCCTCGATCGCTAGCGCGACACCAGACCGGCGAACTGCCCGGCGTCAAGCGCGAAAAGATCGGTGCTTCCGGCCGTCGCCGCCGCCGCGAATCCACTCGCGGCGGGCAGCAGCTGCTCCGCGAAGAAACGGGCGAGCACCAGGCGCAGCTCGGCGAGCTCGGCGTCAAGCGGGGCGGCGGCAAGCGCCCCCTTTGCGAGCAACCAGGTAAGCACTACCAGTCCAAACTGGCGCAGATACGGGCTTGAGCCCGAGAGGGCGCCTGCCGGATCCGCGGCGCCCGTGCGCAGCATCCAACTGGTGGTCTCGTCGAGCTTGCCGAGCTGCTCCACGAAGTTCGAGCGGATGCTCATGAACGCGTCCCCCGCGGCGAGCAGCTCGGTGTCCAACTCGCGCACGGTGGCCAGGAACTCGGTCACTGATCCTCCACCGCGGATTCCGAGCTTGCGGCCGATGAGGTCCGCCGCTTGGATGCCGTTCGTGCCCTCATAGATCGCGGCGATCCGGATGTCGCGGTAGTGCTGCGCGACGCCGGTCTCCTCGATGAAACCCATGCCGCCGTGGATCTGCAGCGCCAGAGAGGTGAGTTCGTTGCCGAGGTCGGTGCCCATCGACTTGCAGACCGGGGTCAAGAGCCCGACCACCTCGCTGGCACGAGCGCGAATGTCGGGGTCCGGGTGATGCGTGCTGCGATCGACCTGGCCGGCGTTGTAGAGCATCAAGCTGCGGAGGGCGGTGATGTATGCCTTCTGGGTCAGCAGCATCCGGCGCACGTCGGGGTGGTCGATAATCGGGGAGTCTGAGCCCGTGTCCCCGACCGCGAGACCCTGGCGGCGGGTCTGCGCGTACTCCAGCGATTGCTGGTACGCGCGCTCCCCGAGCGCAACTCCCTCGTTTCCGACCGAGAGTCGGGCGTTGTTCATCATGATGAACATGATCCGCATGCCCATATTCTCTTCGCCGATGAGGTAACCGGTGGCGTCGTCGTACTCCATCACGCAGGTCGGCGACCCGTGGATGCCCAGCTTGTGTTCAAGCGACAGCACCTGGACTCCGTTCCGATCCCCCAAGGACTCGTCCTCGTTGATCAGTAACTTCGGCACGATGAAGCACGAGATCCCGCGAGTTCCGGCCGGAGCTCCCGCGATGCGGGCTAGCACGAGGTGCACGATCTGCCCGGCCATGTCGTGCTCACCGTAGGTGATGTAGATCTTCTGGCCGCTGATGCCGTACGTGCCATCGTCGCGAGGCACCGCCTTGGTCGCGAGCGCACCGACATCCGAACCCGCCTGTGGCTCGGTGAGGTTCATCGTTCCCGTCCATTCACCGGAAATCATGGGCGGAAGGTAGCGAGCCTTCTGCGCGTCACTTCCGTAGTGCAGCAGCGCGTCGATCGCACCCTGCGTGAGCAGCGGGCACAGGGCGAAAGCCATATTGGCGCTGGTCAGCATCTCCTGCAGCGCGAGCCCCACGACGTGGGGGAACCCGCCACCGCCGAACTCCTCGGGGAACGGGACCGATGGCCAGCCGGCGTCAACGAACTGCTTGTAGGCGGCTTTGAAAGGGGCAGGGGTCGTCACCGTGGCATCCGGATTCCGCACCGCACCCTGGGTGTCTCCGATTCGGTTGGTGGGCGCGACAACTTCGGCAATAAAGTCGCCTGCCTCCGCGAGGAGGTCGGTCGCGGTCGCGAGGTCGGCGTGCTCGAAACCAGGAAATCCCGCGATCTCGTCGTATCCGACGACGTGCTCGAGGAGGAAGGCTAGGTCGCTGATCGGGGGTCGGTAATCACTCACAAAACGTGAGCCTACGCTCGCTTTCCGCGATCCGTCGGAGGGGCGCGGAAAAAAGCTGCTATGCGTTTTCCGTGTCGATCGGGCCCGTGAGCGCGCGCTCATAACGAGCGGTAAAGAGAGCCTGCAGTATCCGGAGCGCCGGAAATGCCGCCCAGAACATCGCGCTCGCAGGCCTCGAGAACGCCCGGATGACGAGCCAGACCGAGTCGTCGGGGCGCCGTTCGACGATGAAGGACTCCTCGCCGCGCTCCGGGTGCCCCGGCAGTGTGCCGTATGCGAAGCCCTTGCGGTCGGCTTCGTCGACCACGTAGACGACGCGTGCCGGGATCTGCGCGGGCCAGAACAGCCATTTCAACAGGGCGGTGTCACCAGGACGGATGAGCGCGGAGCCGTTTGGCGCGAAGGCGACCTCGTCGATCTCACCTGTCGCTGGCCGCACGGGTAGGCCCCCTTGGTCGAACGCCACCGGAATGTATGTGCCTTCGCTCACCTCGGTTGGTGAGTCAAGATGCTGGACCTGGAATCCGGCTCGCCGTTGGATTCCCCAGCTCATGGTCTGCGTCCA